>JBFJZC010000028.1:0-16807 GCA_041622295.1 Porticoccaceae bacterium | reverse complement strand
GCACCGATTGCCTGCGGGAGATGAATGATCCCGCCGACCGCCGCTATCGCTATCCCTTTATCAACTGCAGCCATTGTGGGCCGCGCTTTTCCATCATCACGGCGCTGCCCTATGACCGGCCGAACACGACCATGGCGGGGTTCGAGATGTGCCACACCTGCCGCGCCGAATACAACAATCCCGAAGATCGTCGCCACCATGCCCAGCCCATCGCCTGCCCGGATTGCGGGCCGCAGCTTGAACTGCGCAACGCGACGGGCAAAACGGTTGCGCACCGCGACGAGGCCCTGCAGAGGGCGGCGCAGGCCGTGCGCGACGGCAGGATACTGGCACTCAAGGGGCTCGGCGGGTTTCATCTGATCTGCGATGCCCGCAACGCGGATGCGGTGGCCGAACTGCGCCGCCGCAAGCATCGCCCTGTTAAGCCCTTCGCCGTCATCTATCCATCACTGCAAGCCGCTAAAGATGACTGCCTGGTGATGCCCGAGGAAGACAGCCTGCTGAGCTCTGCGCAAGCACCCATCGTCCTGGTCCGCAAAAACAAAATGCCCTCCCTGGCGCATGAGGTCGCACCCGGAAACCCCTATCTCGGAGTCATGCTGGCCTGCACACCGCTGCACCACCTGCTGATCTCCGAATTGGGTTTTCCTGTCGTCGCCACCAGCGGCAACCGTGCGAACGAGCCGATCTGCATCGACGAGGACGAGGCCGTCGAAACCCTGCAAGACATCGCCGATCTATTCCTTGTTCACGACCGGCCGATATCGGGCCGCTGCGACGATTCCATTCTGCGTGTCATGGCGGGACGTGAAACCCTACTGCGTCGGGCACGGGGATATGCGCCCTTGCCGATAATCGTGTCGCACCCATTTTCCGCACCGGTTCTGGCGCTGGGCGGGCATCTTAAGAACACAGTTGCGCTTGCCGTGGGCGACCGCGTCTTCCTGTCGCCGCATATTGGCGACCTCGACACACCGGAAGCCTGCGCCGCGCATCGGGAGGCCACCAACCTGCTGTGTCGGCTGTACAAGGTCAAACCGGAAAACATCGTCCATGACCTGCATCCCGACTATCGCTCGACACAGATGGCTGAAGAGCGAGGTGGCAACACCATCGCCGTCCAGCACCACCACGCCCACGCCCTCGCCTGTATGGCGGAAAACCGGGTGCAGCCGCCGTGCCTTGCCGTGACATGGGACGGTACCGGCTACGGCACTGACAGCAGCGTCTGGGGTGGGGAGTTTCTCGCACTCAAACCCGGTAGCTTTGAGCGTGTACTGTATTTCCTGCCATTCCCCTTGCCGGGCGGCGATGCGGCCGTGCTCGACCCGAAACGCGCCGCGCTAGGCATGCTCTATGTGCTGGAAGGAGACCGCGCATTCAGCCGGGATATCGGTCTGCCCGGCGAAGACCGGTGGTTGATGAAAGCGGCGCTGACAAAAGACATCAATTGCCCCTTGACCAGCAGTGTCGGGCGCATTTTCGACGCTGTTGCCGCGCTGACCGGGATCTGCACAGAAAACGGTTTCGAGGGACAGGCTGCCATGGCGCTGGAATTTGCCGCCGATGGCGATGTGACCGAGGTTTATGAGTTTGAAATAGAAAACTGCATCATCGATTGGCGGCCGATGCTGCGCCGCGTCCTGCAGGACATCCAGTCCGGCATTGCGCCCGGCCTGGTGTCGGCGAAATTTCATACGACGCTGGCGGCGATCATCGTCGCCGCTGCCAGATCAATTGGCGAAGAAACCGTTTTACTCACCGGCGGGTGCTTCCAGAACGCTCTGTTGCTGGAATACGCCGTCGATGCACTGGAGCTGGCCGGATTCAGGGTCTGCACTCATCAACAGGTGCCACCCAATGACGGCGGACTGGCATTAGGGCAGATCATGGCGATGGCCCACACGTTGTAACAAGGCTGTAACCAGAGAGGAACGACACTATGTGCCTGGCCGTACCGGGAGAAATCATCAGCATCGAGGGCGACGACGCCCTGTCGCGCAGCGGGCAGGTGCGATTCGGTGACGTCATGCGCGAAGTCTGCCTCGCCTTCGTGCCAGAGGCTGTTTTGGGCAATTACGTGCTGGTCCATGCCGGTATTGCCATCAGCGTGCTGGATGAAGACGCGGCACAACGCACCTTCAGGGCCCTGGAGGAAATCGAATGAAATATATCGATGAATACCGGGATCCCGAGGCGGCGCGAAAAACCGCCGCAGCCATCGCAAAGACAGTGACCCGACCCTGGACCATCATGGAGGTCTGCGGTGGCCAGACCCACGCCATCGTGCGCTTCGGCATACAGGATCTGTTGCCCGACGCGGTTGAACTGGTACACGGCCCCGGCTGCCCGGTCTGTGTCACCCCGCTGGAGATGGTCGACAAGGCTATCGAGATCGCCGCGCGGGACGAGGTGATTTTCTGCTCATTCGGCGACATGCTGCGGGTACCGGGTTCCGAAAAAGACCTGTTGACGGTGCGGGCGGAGGGTGGGGACGTGCGCAGCGTCTATACGCCGCTAGACACCTTGAAAATTGCCACTGACAACCCAGACAAACAGGTGGTATTTTTTGCCGTCGGTTTTGAAACCACCGCGCCCGCCAATGCCATGGCCGTGCACCGGGCGAAGGAGAAGGGACTGGAAAACTTCAGCGTCCTCGCCTCCCACGTGCTCGTGCCACCCGCGATCGAGGCCATTCTTTCCTCCCCCGATAACCGCGTGCAGGGTTTCCTCGCCGCAGGTCACGTCTGCGCGGTGATGGGGACGGCGGCCTACGCCCCGCTGGCTGAAAAATACCAGGTGCCTATCGTGGTAACCGGCTTCGAACCGCTAGATATCCTGCAGGGCATCCATAGATGCATCTGCCAGCTTGAAGAGGGGCGCGCGGAAGTCGAAAACCAGTACGAACGCGCGGTGCGCGACGCTGGCAATGTGGGTGCTCAGGCGCTTATCAGCAAAGTCTTCCGCCTCATCCCGCGCAAATGGCGCGGCATCGGCGAAATCGCTGCTAGCGGCTGGACGCTGAGCGACGCCTACGCGGATTTCGACGCCGAACGCCGCTTTGATCTGGCCGACATGGAAGTTGCGGAACCGGAAAACTGCATCAGTGGCCTGGTGCTGCGGGGACTGGAAAAACCCGCCGACTGCCCGGCCTTCGGTAAACAATGCACCCCGGATCATCCGCTGGGCGCAACCATGGTCTCCGGCGAGGGTGCCTGTGCCGCCTATTACCGTTACCGAAAGGGCAAGGCGGGATGAGTGAAGTAAAAGCGTTTGATATGACATGCCCGGTGCCCTTGAGCGACCACCCGCGCATCAAGATGGCCCATGGCGGCGGCGGACGCATGATGCAGCGGCTAATTGAAGACCTGTTTTTTGCAGCCTTCGACAACCCGGTGCTGCGCAGCGGACACGACGGTGCCGTGCTGGACTTGCCGCAAGGCCAACCGGTGATGACAACGGACAGTTATGTGGTGCGCCCGCTGTTCTTTCCCGGCGGCGATATCGGCGCGCTTGCCGTCCACGGCACGGTTAACGACCTCGCCATGTGTGGTGCCCGCCCTTTGTACCTTTCGGCATCCTTCATCCTGGAGGAAGGACTTGAAACCGCAACACTGTGGCGCGTCGTGCAATCAATGCGCGCCGCAGCCGATGCAACGGGAATTCAGATAGTCACTGGCGATACCAAAGTGGTCGAACGCGGTCACGGCGACGGTATCTATATCAACACCACCGGCGTCGGTGTGATCGAGCATGAAATCCAGATAAGGCCGGACCGCATAAAAAAAGATGATCTGATCATTGTCAGCGGTGATATCGGCCGCCACGGTATGGCGGTAATGGGGGCACGCGAAGAGCTGGCATTCACCCCGCCGATTGAAAGCGACTGCGCACCCCTTTGGAATACAGTCGCGGATATGCTGGATGCCGGGATCGATATTCACTGCTTGCGCGACGCGACGCGCGGCGGGCTGTGCGCCGTGCTGAACGAGTTGGCACAGTCATCCGGCCTGCAATTCGACGTGGTAGAGAGTGATATTCCCCTGGCTGCAAACGTGCGCGGAGCCTGCGAGGTGCTGGGACTGGATGCGCTGCAGGTTGCCTGTGAGGGGCGCTTCGTCGCCATGGTGCCGAAAAGCGATGCAGAGCGGGCGTTGGAAATTATGAAGGTACAAAATGGTTCTTCCAGTGTGATCGGCCGAGTGACGGACGGCGAAGCCGGTCTGGTGACGCTTCAAACAGCCATCGGCGGACGCAGGATACTCGATATGCCTGCGGGGGAACTGTTACCAAGGATTTGTTGAAGAACGTCCGAACTAATACACATTACACGTGGCATGCTTGCGAGATATTAACTTCAACCTTCACAAAGCAGCTGGCTACTTCGCGTTTCTCTGCTGTCACCAACCCTTTTTTTCGAACAGCTCCTTGAACGCTCTGTTCTCAAGACTAAGCTCGGCATACATTTTTTTGAGCCGGTCGTTTTCTCCTTGCAGCTCTTTGAGCTTCTTAATATCGGCGGCTTCCATGCCGCCGTATTTACTCTTCCAGTTGTAATAGGTGGCACTGCTGATGCCATGCTGGCGACAAATTGCTTCGACTTTTAGGCCTCCGTCGGCTTCTTTGAATATTGAAACAATCTGACTTTCGCTAAATCGTGATTTCTTCATTATCGTCTCCGGAGTGTGAATGCTCTCAGAAAACTCCAATTATGTCTGTCTCAGTTTAGGGGAAGTGGACATCCGGTCGTTTGTGGGACGTTTTGTTTATGGCCTCACACGCTATCAGAACGGCCTCTGATTCGGGTGCTCAGCTGAGCTTCTCGTTGTATCGAGTGCCTCGAAATGGGCAACCTCAACAAGCCGAAGAGGTGACATTGAAACTGATTGTTGGGCTTGGCGACCAGGGTGAACCGGTTGTCACTATCTTGATCCTAAATGAAGATTAACTCCGCTGATTTAATGGCGGAGCATTTGGCTGCAATAGCAGCTTAGGTGGCTATGCACTTCGGAGTTGAATCCGCCACAGCTTAAAAAACTGTTTCTGCAGATAACTCGAGTCGAACTTGACCTTGAATTGCCAGCCGATACGGCTCTACTATTTTCATTTTTTTGCATATCGATTCTCCTCCATTAGTAAGATATACGCTCAGTGTTAATTAGCTCCGCGTTAACCAGTCGGGCGGAATTTCAAAAACACGCTGAATATTGTCCGGTGACAGCACATCGTCAATTAGCCCTGCGGCAAACACTTTTCCGTTGTGCATCAAAATTGCCTGATCACAGTAACGTTGGGCAAGATGCGGATCGTGAATAATCACGCATACCGTCATGCCTTGTGATCTCGAAAATTTCCGTATCAATTTAAATATTTGATGCTGGTGTTTTAAATCCAGTGCTGCGGTGGGCTCATCTAAAAAGAGGTAAGCCTGCTTCTGCCCCCATATTTGTGCAAGAACCCGGGCGAGCTGCACACGCTGTTGCTCACCGCCAGACAGGGTCGGGAAAATTCTATTTTTGAGAGACCAGGCATCAACGCTGTCGAGAGCCTCTTGCGCAATTTGGTTATCTTCCACGCTCTCCCTTCGATTGACATGGGGGTTGCGCCCCATCAGTACCAGCTCCAGAACTGTGAAGGGGAAATTGATTGCCGTGGATTGGGATAATACGGCGCGTCGGCGAGACAGTTCTGGCAGTGAATAGGTTTGCAGATCTGTGCCCGCGATATTGATACTGCCGCTTTGGGGTTGCAAAGTGCCACACAGACATTTCATCAAGGTCGATTTGCCGGCACCGTTGGGCCCGAGTATTGCCGTCACCGAACCGGGTTGCAGAGCAACGCTAAGCTCATCCAGAATTGGGGTATCGCCAATGGCGTAATTTATTTTATTGGCCGTAATCACATTCCCATCCTGCCGGCATATTGTTTGATCAATAACCATAGGAAAAATGGCCCGCCAATTAAACTGGTTAAGATGCCCACCGGTAATTCGGCGGGCGCGACAATGGTGCGAGCGACCGTGTCGGCAAACACCAGCAGTAGTGCTCCCAACAAAGCCGAGGCGGGTAGTAATATGCGATTGTCCGGGCCGATTGTTAGGCGAATAAGGTGGGGCACTACTAGTCCGACAAAACCAATAATACCGCTCACTGCCACTGCAGCGCCCACAGTAAGCGCGGTACAAATGATCACCCGGCGCTGCAAGCCCTTGCTATCGACACCCAGATGACGGGCATTTTCATCGCCCAATAATAAAATATTCAAATTTCGGGCGTAGCGGAACAATAACAATGTCGCCGGTAACACGACCGTAGCGCACACCAATACGGCCGGCCATAAAGCGCCACCAAAGCTGCCCATGGTCCAGAAAGTCAACGCACGTAATTGCTGGTCGTCACTGAGGTAGGTCAAAAAACCCGTTGCCGCTCCTGAGACTGTATTAATAGCAATACCCGCCAGCAACATATACGTGGCCGAGAAAGTCCCGCTCATGCCAGTAAAACGAAAGATCAGCAAGCAAGTGACAAGGCCGCCAGAAAACGCTGCCAGACTGAGACTATAGAGTGCCAGCACACCGGTCAGGGGCCCGGCCAGAACAATGACAATAGCAACAGCCAGAGCTGCCCCGCTGGCAATGCCAATCACACCCGGATCTGCCAGCGGGTTGCGAAATAAGCTTTGCATAGCGGCGCCGGAAACCGCCAGAGCTGCACCAACAATGGCAGACAGTAACACCCGGGGCAGGCGAATTGAGGTCATTACGGCGAGCTGTTGATCGCTTAGCACCCCCACCAATATCGACGACAGGGGAATATAAACAGCACCGATAGAAACTGCCATCAATAGTGCTAGCAAGAGCATCAAACTCAGTAAGCCGAGTGCAGATACCCGCCAGCCAACAAAAGGTAAAGGTATTGTCAATTGCCTAGCCAACATCGTCAAAATTCCTGATAACGCTGGTTAAGCTGCTGCGCCGCCTGAGCAGTGCGCGGCCCAAAACCCAAAAGAAGCAATGCATCCATCGCGATCACTCCGCCGGTTTTGGATGCCGGTGTCAGGGCAAGCCCAGGTATTTTGAAAATAGCGGCTGCGCTGCCTGCTTGCTCCAGCCCCTGAGACGTAACAAGAATAATCTCTGGGTGTAAGGCCATAACGGCTTCGGGTGTCAGCGGTTTATAGCCACTGTAAGCAGTCACCACATTGTGCGCACCAGAAAGCGCAATAATGCTATCGGCCGAGGTATTTTTACCTGCCACCATCGGTGCACCACCACTGTGCTGAAGAACAAACAGTACCCGTTTAGGGCTTGCTTGCTGGGCGATAGCATCTTCGAGTGCTAGCGTTTGTGCATTAATGTGATCAATAAGCGCTGCAGACTGACCTGGATTGATAGCCTGAGTATCGATGGCCTGGGCAATTGTTTGAATAGTCGATTTTACATCGCTCAAGCTGCGTCCAGCCTTGACTTTCAATATACTTACCCCGGCGGATGAGAGCTGCTCAAGTACAGCGGGGGGCCCAGCCTCATCGCTTAGAATAACCAGATCGGGGGCGAGGGACAGAATACCCTCTGCCGATAGTGCTCGTTGATACCCCACCTTGGGTAAATCCTCCGCCGCTGGCGGGTAATAGCTGGTGGTGTCGTTGCCAACCAGCACCTCTTGAGCACCCAGTGCATAAATAATTTCTGTCAAGGCACCACCGATAGCAACCACCCTCTGTGGTGCGGCTGTCGCCGTATTCGCCCACAATAATCCTGCCAGACTCAATATAATGATACGAATAGGTGTCACGGGGCTTCTTCCTCCATTAAAATATTTGCCGCCTCAATACCCTGAGAGCGCAAATAGGCAAGTACTTTTAGCAAGCGAGCAATTGATATACGACGGTCACCGGCGATAATTATTTCGTCACTTGGGCGAGCTAGCGTTAAACCGGAAATAGCCGTCTCAAGCTGCCTAAAGTCGCTTATTTTTTCCCCGTCGAGAACATAAGCCTGCTCTTGAATTTCGAGCAAGATGTGTGCGGACTGATTGAGGGGCGAAAGACTACCGGCAACGCTACTGGGCAGGGTTATATCGAGAGACTGCAAGGCGACCCGCGCTGACAGCATAAAAAACACCAGTAATATAAATAGAATATCCAACAACGGTGTAAGGTCCGGGGCCAGCTCTTGTAACAGGCTGTCCCGCGCTGCAGCATTACTGGAACAGGTAATCATGTCAGGTACCGCGCTGCATTCTCGATGAGCCATTCGCGCTGGGTTACGTCGGTTTTCTCTCCGCTTTTTACACTGGCAGCACTGAGTCTTGAGTCGCTGTCGGCCGTGCCGGAACACGACGCCTTATCACCTGCTGACTGTAAATCAGCAAGCACGGTATCCACGTGTTCAGGCACGGCAAGCGCCATTGCTAAAGAGCGTTTATTAAGGTGCAAACTCATCGCAGCTAATTGCCGCTCCGCCAGGGATTGAAAAAGATGTGCCATAAGCAAGGAAGGCAGAGCAATCATCAAGCCAGCAGCGGTGGTAAACATGGCCTCACCCAGGCCGTCGGCAATCATATTGGGTGAGACTGGCCCGGGATGTAGAGCGATAACTTTAAACGCGGCAATAATACCGAGAATAGTACCGAGCAAACCGATCATCGGGCTAATGGCCCCAATCGTACGCAGTGACTTTAAAGCACTTAAATAACTGCCCTGTAATTGGAGCATAAGTACATTGAGCGCTTCGTCCCGCAAAGGCTTTGGCTGGGCTTTGTACGTATAGAGCTGTGTACACAAGCGTTCGAGATCTACCTTGTTTCGCCGCCTACTGGCGAGAAAAAAAACGCTGCGCTCAAGACACAGGGCCAAAGCCAGCACGGAGCAAGCCGCCAGCGGCCAGCCCATCATGCCTAGTCGCAAAAACCCCTCTGGCAGGTTCAAATCAAGCGACATTGCTCTCACCCCAGGTTGGTAGTGCAGTCAGAATATCTCGCCATACAGGTAACTCTGGCTCACCAGGTTTGCGTTTGCCAAACAGAGTGGCGATCGATTCGCCGTCTTCATTGAACAGTTCCAGAGCCGAAACAATGCCATCACTTGTTGGCTTGTGCGTTACCCAGATGCTGGCAATACTCTCAGTATTAAGATGCAGGTTAAACATCGGATCAAGCACATTAAACCAGCCAGCCGAGTGCTTGAGATTTTCAACAGGGCCTGTGTGAATTTGAATACAACCACGATTACCGACAAAAACCATAATTTCGCAATGCCGGTCACGAACCATCTCCAAGGCACGACTGATCGAATCATTTGCGACCCGCCGGGCAAAGTCAGTGCCGATATTACGGAAACCCTGCTCGCGTCCTACCTTGAATTTACGCAGCATGGGTAAAAACTCATGGGTGTCCTGCAAGCCTTCCCAGGCGGCTCTAAAGCCAGTCCAATCAATCTCCGAGTCACTTTTATCGGGCGTTTTCGCTGTATAGCGCTCAACACGAATCATGTCATCTTGCTGCACATGCTGAAATTGTTTCACCAACAGGTCGTAGGCATATTCATTGGATTCCGGAATTAAATACACTTTGTGTACGGCCTCACCGGCTTTATCAAAAAACTGAATACTCTTACGCAGACCATTCATGGAGGGTTCGACACAGGAAAAACAAAAGGCCCAATGTGACATAAACAAACGTAGGTCTATGTCTGAATTAACAAATAAGCCCATCGCTATTTCCCCCTGATTAAAAAAACTGGGATTATTGTAGATTCCAGTGCGCTCATGAACGCATTCATTGTTGCGGGTGAGCGCCATCACTTCGCCGAGTAGCAATAACTGCTTAAGAATCGTTTCGGCATCATCTAGCAAGCGCGTCACCCCATCACCCAAACGACTAGCCAGCAATTCACACTCCGACAAATCCAATATTTGCGCGGCATCTCTGGCGCGAATACCCGGCTTGCTGATTTTCAATTGCTGATGACGCTGCTGGATAATGCTGCGGCTTTTAATTTCTTCGTTAACGGAAATATTCATGGTGTTGTCCTTTTTTTTCATTGAAGAGCAAAGCGTACGGGCACACTAACCCAGTGCGCAATGGGATTACCTTCTGCGTAGGCGGGAACAAACTGCCATTTTCTGACAGCTGCTAATGCAGCCCTATCTAGTAACTCATGACCCGAAGAAACGACAATACTTAATTGCCCTGAATAACCACTGGGCATGACTTGTGCGTGAAGAACAACAGTGCCCTGCTGGCCCAATGAGCGAGCACGTTGTGGATAATTGGGTAGATACCGGTGGCGGTGGCGAGCTTGCGAAAAGCCAGTATCACGCTCTACACCTGCTTGTCCTCCCACGAGGGAAGAAATGCTTGATAAGGGGTCAGCAAGTGGGCCCGATGTTTTATCTGCAGCGAGACTATCGACCTGAATTGTTTCGACCGATTGTTGGTTGCTATTAGACGCCGCTGGCGTTGACACGTTTTCATTTTTAATCTCTACCGGCTTTATTTCTCTAGCGGGTTCGAGAGCTTGATTGCTATTTTCAAGGATTTCTTCTGCATTCTTTTCAGAATTGTCTTCTACGTTCGAAAAAGAAGTTTTATCATTTTTAAGAACCTCATTTTTAAGAACCTCTTTTATTTTCGCCAAATCATGTTTATTGTTACGCTCTAAATCAGCGTGAATAAATTGTTCTGCATGTGCTTGAGGGAGAACCCTGGACTGAACATCGATCACCTTTTCTTCAAGCGCTGAAAAGGTTTCAAACTGTGGAGACTGCTCTACGAAACCTGTAGATACAGCTAACATTGATCTCATAGTCACCTTTAGCAGACCGTTATTATTTGCTCGAAGCCCTTCATCCTCAACAGGTACCAGAGAGGCGAATACAGCATTAACAGCCACCGATATCACAAAAAATAACAACCAGTTATTTTGCTTATCAAAATATCTATCGGCACACATAAACTCATGTACTACCATTGGTAACTCACCTGTACCCGGTAGTTACGACCGGGCTCTATGGATCCGGAAAAGGCCCGCTCGTAGCTTTCGTCAAACACATTATCAATGCCAAGGTTAATGGTTAATGAGCTTTTCGGGGCACCATCCCATTGGTAGTACAGGTCATGCACGTCGTAATTATCGCGCTTATCTGCAGGGTCATTAACCTCATCATGCTCAGCGGCGAAGCTTGATCGCCAACCCACTGTTGATCCAAATTCCGGTATTTTCAGTTCGATATTGGCGCTAATTGTCGCTGGCGTAATGTTGGTCAAATACTCCCGTGTGTCCTTGTTCTTGCCATCAACATCGGTATAGGTAAACAAAAATCGCATTCGCTTATTTTCATAGGCACCCTCAAACTCGTAGCCCCAAATTTCGGCTTTTGCCACATTCACCGAGCGGCTTGTGCCACAACAAGGAAAGGGCGTGAAATTAACTTCAAGATCAATAAAATCATCGGCATCGGTATCAAAGCGGGAGAACTTGAATCTAAGACTGTCGCTGTGTCCCAGAACATTATCGAACTGCATGCCAATACCGTATTCGACGGTGTCGTTGGTTTCAGGTTTTAATTCAGTGTTAGGTACAAAGACATTATTACCCAGCCCAGGGATAGAAAAATGTGTGCCGGTGGCGAAGGTTTCCGTCATATTGGGGGCACGAAAACCATGGGCATAGCTGGCAAACAACATCAGCCACTCTTGTGATTTATAACTTAAGCCGAGCTTGGGAGAGATCTCGCTTTCATCGAGCGATAGGCCCGTATCATTTTCAATATCATAATTATCGACACGTATACCAGGAATAATAAACAACTCACCAGGCAGGACACCCAGGCCAGAAATACGAATTTCGTCCTGTAAATAGATGCCCCAATAATCACTCTCGGCATCGGGTATACCGCCGGCTTCGCCGCTAACTGTGGTGCTGTCGTTGCCATCCTGGGCTTCAAAATAAAATTCAAGGCCATAGCTAAACGTCTGGTTAAATCCGCTTGCCCCACCACTGTTATCTCCAAAGAAGCTCTGGTTTTCCAGGCTAAAGCCGAGGGTGTCAAGCTGTCGAGATACGTCACGGCCGCTGCTAATCTGGCTTTCATCGACTTCGGTGTCGGTGTAGTAAATACGAGAACTCAAGTGAAGCAGGTTATTTTCAGGGTCATCGAAAATATAGCTAAGGCTCGCAGTCGTTGACGTGGTGTCTTTCTTGTAGAGGTCGGCACTACTATCGCTCTGGGGGTTATTCGGCTCGGTGCTGTCGTTGTTGTAATGCTGCAGGTTTAGCTTGACGGTGCTAAAAGGTGTTAGCGACCAGCCCAATTTAAACAGACCACTGGCGACCTCGTCATCGGAAGCGAGATCACTACCATCACCAAGTTGAATGTCTCCCGATTTGCGCATCACCAGACTTGCCAGTACATCCAAACGGTCATTGCGCATGTAGGTTGAACCGGACACTAGCCATTCATCATTGACCGACTGTCCTCCCGTTGAAAACACTGCACCTTTTGACTCGCCGGGGGCCAGTAAGTCATTGGCGTTTACTGTTTCAAAGGCAATAACACCACCGAGGCCGCCACCGCCGTATAGCGTTGAGCTGGGGCCACGAACGACTTCTACTTTTTTTAGCAGGGCGGGGTCGACAAAAAACTTGCCATCATGTCCCGCTTCGAATTTCTGACGTACACCGTCAAGCAAAATAACAATGCCGTCAGTGCCATAGCCACGCATGGTAATGTTCTGCCCATTACGGCGAGCACTACCGGTAAACTCCACCCCCGGCACATCCCGAAGCGCATCTTTTATGCGCGATGATCCGACCACTGCAGGATCTTCAGCATCGACAACTGTCACCATAGCTGGCAGGTCAAGTGTGTTATTGGCCGTTTTCGTGGCCACTACAGACACGGTGTCCATGGCCGTTATTTGCTGAGTGTTTGTGATCCCGGTTTCTGCGGCATAGGCAGCGGACGTAGTGCTCACCACCATTGCCATCAGACAACGTCTAATACTAAAGGTAAAGGACTTAATGTAATGTTGATTTAACACGCTAGCTTTCCCCCAAAACAGTGACTACAAATAGTTTTTTACTATTGCTCGCTGACTGCCTGGCTAATGAAAAGCTAATTCTTCGCTAGGGGGCTTGTGGTTTTTACTTGGTTAATATGAGCTTGTTTTTGCTCGTGATGCGTAGTTGATACGACTGGCCATTGTGAATAATAGTCAGCACTTTATGCGGCAATAGCAGGGCATCGGTTGACACTGTGTTGCTGGTCACCGGTACCATGCGCCGCTTGTTGCAAGTGAGTGATTCCAAATCCGGCATCATTGACCAGCTGTAAAAAGTAAATGCGAATGAGAATTATTATCATTTATGCCTGGAAAGTCAAATGTTTGTTGCAGTAAAATCAACGTGACTCAGGATCGTTAGTTTGCGTACTAACATAAAGCTCGGAGGTCTAGCCACAGCGGGGTCGCTTATGTCCCTTCAAGGAGGTTGGTCATGGCGTCCAAGTTATCTTTATAAGTGGGTGAGCATAAAAAACCGTTTTGCTGGGATCGATATCACAATGTTAAACGAACCTGAAGAAAAATCCCTGATTGCATCGCCAGGGGCTCATCTTTGGACGGGTAGTGCTCAATCTTGGTTTGTTGTTATGGCGGAATTCCCAAGTTTGATCGCCAACCTGATGACTCCGGTGAAATATTGGCCACAGCTACAAAATACTGTGAAAGCAACACTCATTGATAAGAATAATCTGTCTGTTCTTAAAAGAAAGGCCATATTCCGCGTGGGGTGGTGGCAGTGGCACCTTTTTTTGGTTTATTGCTGCCATTACTGAACCTTACATAATCGACATTGTTTTGAGACCAGTTGCTCAATGCGTTGTAACGCTGGATAGGCTCCATATTGAGATTCAAACGAGGTTTTTGTTGCCTCTAGATTATCCAGCAAGCGGGCCGCGATCTCGGTCACTTGGTTGAGCAAAAACTGCGGTCGGATGTCGCACTGTGAGGCGAGGGACTCCCAGTTTTTTCGGGTGACCACGCTGGGGTTTCTCTCATCGCCGACAGCAAAAGCGAGATGGTAGTCGATGCGTTCAATGGCACGCGTACACACCAAATCATAGAAAGGGGCTAAGCGAATCTCACCGTCGGCTTGGTACAGCAGGGAAAGATTTTTGGCATGTCCATCCGAATTGCCTGCCAGGACATTGAAGATCTGCCAGCGCAGCAAAAACTGCAGGTCATTGGCGGGATCACTGGAAACATCCTGAACCAGCCGATAACAGTCGGCGAAGGAAGGGCCGCCATTCTCCTGGTATTTGCGCTCGTGCCCGAAGCCCAGTGCCTGACAGAAATCCTCCTGATGCAGTCTCGCAATCTGACCGCTTGCAACTTTGCACCGATCATAGCGCTCAATCAAGGCATAGTGAGTATTGGCGATTGAGCATAGCTGGATATCGACCACGGGCAAACCGATGGCGTCTGCCAACAGGGTCGTGAAAGTTTCGTAGGCGGGCAGGTGGCGGTAATCAGACAATTCGAACTTGAGGATATGGCTGGAAGGCGATTCTTTTCTCGGTAACCAGTAGGTGCCATCCTTGACGAGGAGAGGGCATTTATCCTGAGCGCCAGCCAGGGATAGTCGGGGACGTTCGTTTGTGGCCCAGGTATACACCTGGCCTCGGCGGGCAACCAGATTGGCGAGTTCTTCATCCGAGACTTTGTGGTACTCGTATTCAGCTGATGGTTGGTGCTCCGCTTGCAGTATGGAAAGTGCGCCAGCGCATTCTCCACCGATGGCTCTGAGCAGGTCGAAGTCAGTATTGGTGATTTTGAGATCGCGAACAATCTGGTCGCGAGCGCCTCCCTCCGGGAGAAGATTGGCGAAGAAGCGGTGGGCGAGTCCTTCTTCGGGCGTAAAATCGTCGTGGCGTAGCGGCAATCTGTGGGAAATGGCGAATCCGCCTTGCGCGAGCCATTGCGCTTCGTAACGGAAACCGATCAGCCCCTGGATATTTCGCCACAGGTAGCCCACCAGCCGTTGATCGCTCCAGACGTTGAGACCATCTGGATCAAGCATGACTGCCCCCGTCTTGCTTGGGCAGCGGTTTTAATGGGGCGTGCCCGCGGGCTTGGATGACCACTTCCAGTCCCAGGGTTCGTAAGGCTTTTAGCACTTTGCCCAGTTCGGCTGTTTCCTTGCCGCGCTCAAATTCCGATAAAAAGCGGGTACTCAGGTTCCCGAGACCCGAAATGGTTTCCAGCGTCAGCTTTCGCTCCTTTCGGTGAGCGCGCGCCAGCTTGCCGAGCTCTTCAGCCGATCTGATCGCACCGTATTGAACCTGATTTTGAGCCATAATTCGTCCATAAAAATGATCGTACGGTAAAAATAGCATGAAGATTTTGTAAAAACAATAAATAATTACCGTACGTGATAAACGTTGGCGTATTGGCTTGCCCAGGTGCTTATATGTCACGTACGGTAAAAATTGTGCTCTGCCGACAAACAAAGACACGGTGGTTCCACTGTAACCACGGCCCGAATTGACCTGCCTATTCGACTGCCATGACAGGTCAAAGACCTGGCGTGGGAGTTGATTCGAACGAAGCCCTCGTCACTGGCAAGCGACGCGGGGTAGTGACGAGGGCGGCGGCGCACGGAATGACAACGCATTGCGCTCGAATTGATGCGTTCTCGGCGAATTCGGTCTGGCTATACTGATGGCCGTGAATCGAAAACGACTTTAGACGCGGCCACGGCGGTAACGTGGATGGGGGAAGTTGCCCTCGTCATCGAAAATGGCAAAAACAACGTTAGCGTCAGTAGGGCTTGAAAGGCGCACCGTTTCAGCTGCAGCTCATCTTCAATGCTTTTTCATCATCAGGACGTTTGTCTTCTCTTCAATCTGGCAATTGCCACGTCAAAATCCGGCTCGCAAGTAGCCGACTTTCCATGTGCCGTCCTCTGGACGGTTTCTTTCAACACGCAGACCGATGGTTCTGCTTATTTAAAAGGAGGTGAAGTACTCACCATCAAAAGCGGGCTCTTTGAGCCCATTGGTTTACCTGGCGCCATCTTCAGCAGAAGAGCAGCCAGCTTGCCTGCGACCAGGCTTATCAGGTCAAACGGGGAGTAGTGTCCCTTGACCCTTCCGCGCAAGCGGACCCTATCAGGCTACGTGCCTGTGGTTGGTCATAAACACTTACCAGATATGGAAAGTACACGATGAGAGACCTGAACTACCAATTGAAGCAAATGTGTCAGCGCAACCGGGATGGCAGCTACAGTACCCAGGCCAACCGGTCGCGTATGCTTAACCAGATCGCCAATCAGTTGCAGGAGATGGGGTACCGGCGCATGACCACCCGATCTCTCAAGCCGAAGCATGTGGACGCGCTTGTCCGGCGCTGGCTCAGTGAGGGTATGGCGCCCGGTACCATAAAAAACCGCATGAATTGTCTGCGGTGGTGGGCCGCTAAAGTGGATCGGCGTAACGTTATCGCACGATCTAATGAGTTCTACGGCATCCCCGATCGGCAATTCGTAAGTCAACACTCCAAAGCGGTTGCTGTTGACGACAATGCACTGTCTAGCGTCAAAGACGACCATGTGCGCATGAGCCTGGAACTTCAGCGCGCCTTCGGTTTGCGCAGGGAAGAGGCAATCAAATTCATGCCGGGCTATGCCGATCAAGGCGATCATGTTCGCCTGAAGGCCTCCTGGACGAAAGGAGGCAAGGCGCGCGTTGTGCCGGTGCTCACCCAGGAACAGCGTGCCGTCTTGAATCGTGCCCACCGTTTGGTGG
>JBFJZC010000027.1:0-17156 GCA_041622295.1 Porticoccaceae bacterium | reverse complement strand
CTGGTTCATCATAAAAAATGTAAGTCGCAGCAAACCCAAAAACGTTTTCCGAGGCGTAGGTGGGGATAAAATCCGCACCCACATCACCCAGCAGACTTAAAAATGTGTCAATGTTTAGTTTTGCCTCATCGCCATTGGTCACATAAATACCATTAGCTGGATCGGCATTGGGCATCAAGCCCGCGGGAATAAATGCCTGCTGAAAAAATCCACCGACAAAGGGGAAGTCTCGAGCCAGCACGTTGAGGGTTTCAACGCCATCAAGCCCTGATAGTGCAGCGCCCATCATCCAGTCCGTCGAGTTCATCGTACCGTTTCTCGGCCCCTCTTTACCGCCTGGGGCCGGCAGGTTGGAGCCCACGCCCGGTGGCGTTAGGCCAAGATTTTCCAGAACGGCGAGGGAGTTTACCTTAAAGGGCTGGGTAGAAAACCCGGGGAACACGGGATCCAGACCAGTCTGGTTACTGACCCCCCATTTAAATATGGGGTCAGGATTATGCCGCGACATGGCCATAAACTGCAGGTCAAAATTACCCACCTTACCCATTAAACGAACGCCGCCATTGATTTGATCATCCACTTTATCAAAGCCGATATCGTTGCGAATTACGTAAGGCGAGCCAATAAAAGAGTAGGGCGAACCAACCCCAGGGTGAACCGTCGGCTGAAACATTTGCGCGAAGGCTTCAATTTCCCAATTCTGATTCAGGTTATAACTGACCCGGATTGCCGGTGCGCCAATCCGCTCATCGGCATATTCTTCCGAGGCGAGATCGAGAAAGGAGTGCCGCCGTAAATCGAGACCATTGGGAACGTCCATAACCCGAAAAAAGATCGCCTCACCCCAGGCGATCTGTTGTTGGCCAACGCGAATCCACAACGGGCCATTCTGGTAATCCAGGTAGGCCGATGGCAAGTCAATCATAAAGTTGTCATCGCAAACTTCCAGTATCGAAGCGCATTGCCCGTGCTGATTAACCTTGAAATTGTTGTCATCCCCACCCACTGTGTACTCATCCTGCACATCGTGTTGGAAATAGCCACGGACTTTCACAAACCCCGTGAGGTTATCGTTAAATGAAAGCTTAAAATCGACCTCGGCACGGGTCGCCTGCATATTCCAGTCGTTGCTCTGATTAAGATCGGGCTTGAAAAAACTGGTTGGCAGGTCGGTGTCGGCGTAGGGTATACCGAGCGCCGACGCGGTTTGAAACCTCAGCCCATCCCAGACCGCCTCAGCACCCGGATGTCCAGACGCAGTATTGGGCAACACACCGACACCCCCTTTATATATATCGGGGCTACCCCTTAGCCATGGGTTCTCCTTGCTGCCGATGTTGTATGACATCTCCTCGCGTATAAAACCGGCAATTTTATATTCGAAGGCGCTTGCAGTTTCAGTCACTGCTAGCAACCCCCCAACCACCATAACGGCGGTTAATGACGCATTTTTTTTATATCCAAAGTTCATTATTCTTCCCCCGAAAAACGTTTCTGAATTTTCCCCAAAAAATCAGCCAATGTATCGGCGCGGCTACATATCTGTCCTCAATACTACCAGCTCACGCCTCCACCCCATTATTTAAAGACCTTAATGGGCTGCACAAAATACACTGACAATTTATATACTAAACGCCTTATATACTAAACGCCGCCACTTACTAAACGCCACCACGGCGGATTGCCTGAATAGTCAGGTATTTTTCATAAGTTCCTGGCAGGTCGTTCTTGGTCTCGTAACCGTCACTGAGTTTTTCCACCAACGCAATGCGACTCATTCGGTTCGATTGCACATCGTGACTGTGAACGTAGTTTGGCCCCCATACCGGATGGCCTTTGCTGTCATTGAAAACCAGGCTGCCTTTCTTATACTGAGAAAAGCCCGCCTCGAAAGATTTCCACATTTCGCCCTTACGGTCGAAGGTCATGTAGGACACATACGCCATGTTACGCAAGTCGATCCAGACACGCTTTTTACCCACAGGCGCACGGGGATAACCGGTCGGCTCTGCCTCGACAACCAGTACTTCGGGGCACAGTTCGTAGGAAGTATCCCAGAAAGTTGTCCCCTTTGGTCCACCATGTATCGGCGCAATCCAGTTGTCTGCGTCACCATGCCAATTATCAGACTGAGGCCCAAGCAAGGGGCCGCGACCGACAATTTTGTAATTACCCCAGGTCAGCATCGGGTCGCCAGCGGCCCAAAAGTCCGAGAGGAAAACCGTGATACCCGGCACCAGCGGCTCAAACCGCTGATTAGTCGGGAAGCGGCGTACCCGTTTAAATGCAGGAATATACCCAACGAGCTCAGGAAACTTACGCTGATCATAAAGAATGGTATTCAGGAAGCTCGTACCTGACACGTCCTGAGGACTGACAAACCAGACACCCGTGTAACGCAGCTTGTCTTCATGGCCTTTCCAGTACGGGCCATCGGGATCAGATACCCTGCCAACGGCATTTTTTTCGCTGGCGGCCAACTCATAGTGGTATTCAACATCGCCATTGCCATTGAGATCCCAGTCTGCTGCTGCATATTGCGTCGTATCATGCCGACCCGCGGTGATGCCAAGGTTGGAAAACGCTTCAAGACCGCTTTGCGGATCAGGAAAGGGCATGCCACCAATCCAGGGTTTGCCGTCCGCTCTATTAACGACGTTGCCGTCGGCATCAAGCACCCCTTTGCCGCTATTCCTGAGCGTCGCCTCAAGAAAATCATGGGGATACAGTTTGGTAATATCAGTGGTTTGCGGCACCACTTTTATCTTTCGCCCCATCTGCGAGACTTCAAGATAGGTAATGGGAGCAAGTAGATCCTTAACATACTCAACGTTGCTGGCAGTTATATACTCACCTTCTTTTACCTTGCCCTTGGTATATGCCTCCAGAGACCGTAACTCCTCAGGATACGCCCTGGCGGTATCACCGCTCTGAGCAATAAGCGGCCACAAAGACGTCAATACGCCCGCACCCATCGTCCCCTTTGCCAGCTTTTCCATGAATAGCCGACGACTGTAATCAACATCGTACTTCTTGATATGCATTGCTAACCCTCCGATATCTACTGAATTTCTGGAAACGCGGTAATCGTTGCTTACCGGTTTCTTTTTAATTTTAATAGGTTTACCCGCCCACTATTGTTAGTCCTTCCCTGATCATTATGCAAGACAATATTTATATCTACGCCTGTGCCATTTAGCGAACGTAAATCCGTGCCTTTGATTTAATCTCAGAGGGCTCGCGATTTGTAGCTACCATGTATAAGACAAACCCCTCTTTATAGAGGGGTTCTCGTTCTAAGCAAGGGATCGACCCGTCCTGAACCGAGAAAACAAGTTAAAACTGATAGCCGACCCGGAACGTCAAATCATCGCTCTGATCATAGGGGTCAAAAACGTTGTCGTTTCCGTTCCCGTCAATAAAATTGATAAAGGCTTCGACAGTAAAGCTGCCTGTCGGCTTCCACTTGACTCCGGGCTGAATCAAAAAGCCGTTCTCAAGGTCATACAGGGTAGCCAGATCGAAACGCCATTTCAGCGCTGGGGTCGGCTGAGAAAACGCAAAGACCAGGCCGTCCCAGCCACGATCGTCTTCCCCACCACCCGGTCGCTTGGTCGCGGATCCGCCAAGCCCAGACAAATGTCTGCCCAGCAGATCAGATTCGGAGCGATGATGCCACTGAAATACCATATAGGTCGCTGGCAGCTCCTGAGAAAAGCGGTGATATTTTTCGAGCACAAAAGTAGTCAGGATTTCGTCTTTTTCAAGAAACTGATGGCGAAGTGCATTGGTAAAAGATTTATCCGGTGTATAACTGGCCTCAAACCGCATAATCAACTGATCCAGCCAGGTATCTGGTTCGGCAAAAAAGATATAGTTCAAACCGAAGCCGAAAATATTTTCTGACTCGTAGTGCGCGACGATGGTTCCCGTGGTCGAAGTGAACCCCGTGAAATTAGCAAAAACAGGGAATAATTCGACAAAATCATAGCCGTTAATGCCCGCTGCGTTAAAATTTTTGTTTGGTCCCCCACCCGTCACGCTCGTTAGCACATCCTGGGTAGTATCAAAGCCCAGACTTTGTGCAAAAGCTGTGATCCACGGCCAGTCCTCTATCAGGCCGTTCACCACATCGGCACCATCAATACCCGATATTGCCGATAGTCCGAACCACTCCTGGGGAGATGAGGTGCCATCACCGCCATCAACAAATACAAAAGGCTGTTGCTCAAACCCGCAAAGTCCGGCGAGCAGACCGAGCGCTGCGGGATTCGCACACTGAGTATCTGTGAAAATCTTCTGTCCACCGGCCTTGAGATCAAATACGGGGTTGGGGTTATGCTGACTAATGGCAAAGACCTGCACACCCAGGTTGCCAACCTGGCCATTCAGGCGTATCCCGGCATTTATTTGATCGTCAACACGATCAAAACCGCTTTCATAATCAACCGTAAAATTCGGCTGGGCGATAAGGTTGTAGGACGTCCCCTGGCCCATCAACACCGAGGGCTGAAACATCTGAGCATAGACTTCCAGCTCCCACTCGTCACTGAAATTATAACTGCCGCGAATCGCAGGAGCACCGAGCCGTTCGTCGGCATATTCCTCAGATCCATAATCCAGGAAGAAGTGGCGGCGGACATCCAGTCCGTTGGGCTGATCGGCAACCCGGAAGAACAGCCCTTCACCCCAGGCGATCTGCTGCTGGCCCACACGAAGCCAAAGCGGCCCACTCACGTAATCGAGATACAGTGCCGGTATATCAACCATGTAATTATTGTCGCTGATTGACAGGTAGGTCGCTTCATTGCCGTGGTTATTGACACCAAACTCGTCGCGATCACGTGTGCCAGAGGCGCGCTCGTATATATGATCAGTTTTATCAAAGCCCTTCCAGTCGCCAAACACGTCAGGCTGATAGTAGCCACGGACTTTCATAAAACCATTTACGCTGTCGCTGATGGTAAACTGAACATCCAGTTCTGCCTTGGTAGCGAAAACATTCCAGTTGTTATTCTGCGATTTGTCCTCTTTGGCCAGCGGCAAACCCGTGTAGCCGAAGACCGAAGAAAAGGCACCAAGCGCCGGGTACGTTTTGCCGTTGTAAGGATTTCCGCTGCGGTTAAAGCGATTTTCATCGCCATCCAGTTTATAAGCCATTTCCTGGCGGATAAATCCTGATACAGCCACATCAAGCGCTTGCGCCAGCGGCGCGGCAGCCGCTGCGCACGCAACCAACGCACTAGCGCCCAACAACCTAAATCGTGAAATATTCATGGCTTAACTTCCCCTTTTAAACTTATAGTTATTACCGAAACTTGTTTTAAAAGCGAAACCAACAGCAGCCGCCCTTGCCCAGGGCGGCAATAGTCACATCAAGTTCTTCTTTAACACGAGCAACCTGTTACGAGCCAAGTCGTCTGATGGCCTGAATGGTCAGGTACTTTTCATAGGCTCCGTCAACGTCAAACTCCGTTTTCAACCCCCCCTTCACCGACTGCGCATGGTTAAAGCGCGTAAAACGGTTCGTCTGCACATCATGCGCATGGACGTAGGACCAGGACCACACCGGATGCCCGTTCTTTTCCAGCTGAGCCAGGTCGCCTTTTGTTTGCTGACTAAAACCAATCTCGAAGGATCGCCACAGCTCACCGCGACGGTCGTAGGTGACATAGCCAATCGCCGCCATGTTACGCAAATCGAGCCATACCCGTTTTTTGCTGACCGGTGCCCGCGGGTACCCGGTTGGCTCGGCTTCGATGACTAACACCTCTGGACAAAACTCAAAATCTACTTCATAGAAGTTCAAGCCCTTAGCCCCCCCGTGTAACGAACTTTCTTTTGACCAGTTTTCCTGATCACCGAACCATGTGCCCGACTGGGAACCGAGGAAGGGCCCGCGGCCGACGACTTTATAGTTACCCCAGGTCAACATGGGGTCGCCAGCTGCCCAGGCATCAGACAAAAAGAAGGTGATGCCCGGCACGATGGGCTCAAAACGCTGATTGGTGGGGAAGCGGCGCACCCGTTTGAAAGCAGGCAAATAACCGAACAGGTCGGGAAACTCCCGCTGATCGTATTTCCAGATATTGAGGAACGAGGTGCCCTTGGCATCGTTCGGGTAGGTAAACCACACTGACTGATAGCGCAGCTTGTCGTGCTGGCCTTCCAGGTAGGGGCCATCCGGATTACTGACCAGTGCGACAGTATTTTGCTCGCACCAGGCCAGTTGATATTGGTACTCGATATCACCCGTCGGGCCAATATCGTTGTCTTCGACCGCGTAGACCGAAGTATCGTGACGCCCCCAGCTCAGCGTGATGTTGGCAAAGGCTTCCAGGCCATTCTGTGGATCGGTAAACGGCGCGCCGCCAATCCACGGTTTACCACCGTCTTTCGTAACGACATTGCCGTTGGCGTCCATCGCCGCCAGGCCCTGATTCTTTAGTGTGGCTTTGTAAAAGTCGTTAGGAAATAACTTGCTGACATCGGTGGTTTGCGGGCGCACCCGAATCCGCCGACCCATTTGCGCAACCTGAACGTAAGCCACTGGATCGAGCAAATCCTTAACGTGCTCGACGTTTTCGGCGGTGATGACGTCGCCTTCTTTTACCTTGCCCTTGGTATAGGCTGCCAGCGATTGCAATTCTTCGGGATAGGCCTTGGCGATATCACCGGTGTTGCCGATCAGCGGCCACAGTGAGGTTAAGACCCCGGCACCCATCATACCTTTAGCGGTTTTTTCCATAAAAAACCGACGACTGTAGTCAAAATCGTACTTTTTGATGTGCATTATCAAACCCCTCAGGTACCACGTTAGTGAACTAAATACCGTACTTTCGTAGCAATTTAATTTTTATGCGCTACATTCATCTCCCGCGTCGCCATTTTTACTACATAGGATGACGACATGCAATGCATAACTACAGGTTATTTTATGTCGCCATGTTGCTATATACTTATAGTTCAGCGCCGACCCATAGTCGAGTTTTTACTTCGTGGGACTTTTACTTGGTGAAACATTGTCGCAAAACAAAAAATTGACGGGACTCCTTCACAAACCAAGTTTTAAACACAAAAATTCTGAGCAAAAAAAAACCGGCGCCTAAAGCGCCGGTCTAAATAGTTCAAAGATTTTCTGTTAGAACTGATAAGTCAGCCGCAACGTGACATCATCTGAGTAGTCAAAGGGCGAGAAGATCGTGTCTTTAGGACCATCGATAAAGTTGGCGAAGGCTTCAATCGTCCAGTCGTTGTTTGGCTTGTAGCGAACCGCTGGCTGAAAGAAGAAGCCGCCGTTTAGATCGTACATAAAGGATCCATCAACACGCCACACCAGACTCGGGAAGGGCTGTTGGAAGGCCAGTACCAGGCCATCCCAACCGCGACTGTCCTCCCCACCACCCGGTCGGCGGGTCAGGTTACCGCCAAGACCGCTTAAATGGCGGCCGAGGAGGTCGGATTCCTTGCGGTGCATCCACTGGAAGACCATAAACGTTGCCGGAAAATCTTCCGAGAAACGGTGGTATTTTTCAACCGCGATACTGGTGAGCATTTCATCTTCTTCAATAAACGTGTTGCGCAGGTTGTTGGAAAACTTCCTGTTGGGAATGTATGAAGTTTCGAAACGCACCACCAGTTGATCCAGCCAGGTATCAGGCTCGTCATAGAAAATGTAGTTAAAACCAAAGCCGAAGATATTTTCAGACGCATAGTTGGCTGTCAGGTTGCCACTCAGACTGGTGCCATAACCGTTGCCCAAACCCGGTAAGCTGGCGCCAGTGGCGAAAAACAACTCCAGGAAATCAGTGGCATTCAAGCCATTTGGCACCAGACCGCCCATGGTGTTGGAGCCACCGCCGTCAATGGTTTGCAGAATGTCGCCGTTGGCATCCGGCACCAGGCCCAGCGCCTGAGTGAAGCCTTTGATCCAGGCCCAGTCATCCACTAAGCCATTGATAACATCAACACCATCCGAACCTGCCGCCGCCGAGAGATAAAACCACTCTTGCGGATTGGTCGTGCCTATACCACCTGGCTCAAAAATAAACGGCTGTGTTTCGAAACCGCACAACGCCTTGGCCGGGTTGGTATCAGGCAGTACGGCGCAGACGCTGGGATCAACCAGTACCTGGCCGCCTGCGGCGAGATTGAAAATCGGATCGGGATTGTGTCGACTGATGGCGAAAAACTGCACACCCAGATTGCCCAACTCACCCTGCAGACGGACACCGGCATTGATGTTGTCGTCAACTTTATCGAAACCTTCTTCGTAGCGGGTGTTAAACCCGTTGGTGATGAGGTTATACGGGGTATAGTTATTGGGCAAAATTGTCGGCTGGAACATTTGCGCCCACACCTCGAGCTCCCAGTTCTCCGCAAACGTCATGCTCGCGCGAATACCTGGCGCAGACAATCGCTCGTCTGAGTACTCCTCGGCGCCCAGATCCCAGATGACGTGGCGACGGAAATCGAGCCCGTTAGGCGCATCCGCAACACGGAAGAACAGTGCCTCACCCCAGGCAATCTGCTGCTGGCCAACGCGCACCCAGAATGGACCGCTCGCCCAGTCGAGATACAGCGCGGGAATATCAAGCATGTAGTCGTTGTTGCTAACTGACAGGTAGGTCGCTTCATTACCGTGGTTTTTGACGTTGAAGTGGTTAACTTTACCGCCCTCGCCATCGACAAAAGCACTGTCGTCGACGTCGTTGAACACGTCTGGCTGGTAGTAACCGCGCAACTTCATGAACCCGGAGACATTATTGCTCACCGTGAACGTCACATCTATTTCAGATTTGGTCGCAAAAACATTCCAGTCATTATCCCTGGACAGATCATCGCCCTTGTACACGGTCAGTGCACCGGGTGGCAATCCACCCAGCACCGGCGTACCTGTAAGTGCCCCGTCCAGGGTATAGGAACGACCGTTATAGTGACTGCCGCCGCGGTTATTTTCGTTCTCTTTATCCGAAAATTTATAAGCCATTTCCTGGCGTATAAAACCCGTGACGGAATAGTCAAAAGCGTTGGCCACCTGCGTTAATGGCATCGCTGCGGCGAGTATTGCCGCAGATACGCCCATACTTAGCTTGCTTTTACTCATTAGTATTAACCCCCTAAATTTACTTATACAAATCTCTGGACGCCGACACCTGACAGATAGTGCACAGTATCAGCGCCCTTCCCCCAGGAACTTAGCTACCCAATCGACGAATGGCCTGAATTGTCAAGTACTTATCGTAGGCACCCTCAGTATCGAAAGATGTCTCTACGCCGCGCACCCGTTGAGCGTGATTAAAGCGGGTAAATCGGTCGGTTTGTACATCGTGAGCATGTACGTAGGACCATGACCACGCCGGGTGCCCATTCTTCTCCAACTGAGTCAACTCGCCTTTCTTTTGCTGGCTAAACCCGATCTCAAAGGAGCGCCATAGTTCACCGCGACGGTCGTAGGTGACATAGCCAATCGCCGCCATGTTGCGCACATCCAGCCACACCCGTTTTTTACTCACTGGTGCGCGCGGATAACCGGTCGGCTCGGCTTCAATGACCAGCACTTCCGGGCACAATTGAAAATCGACTTCATAGAAATTCAGACCCTTTTTGCCGCCATGCACGGTACTGTCTTTCGACCAGTTTTCCTGATCGCCATGCCAGGTGCCAGACTGCGAACCGAGGAAGGGGCCGCGGCCCACGACTTTATAGTTACCCCAGGTCAACATGGGGTCGCCGGCCGCCCAGGCGTCTGACAAAAAGAACGTGATGCCCGGTACGATAGGCTCAAAACGCTGGTTGGTAGGGAAGCGGCGCACCCGCTTGAAGGCGGGCAAATAGCCAAATAAATCAGGGAATTGCCGTTGATCATACTTCCAGACGTTGAGAAACGACGTGCCTTTGGAGTCGTTCGGATAGGTAAACCACACCGACTGAAAGCGCAGTTTATCTTCATGACCCTGGAGGTAAGGACCGTCGGGATTGCTAACCAGCGCTACGGTGTTTTGCTCACACCAGCCCAGATTATATTGATACTCGATATCGCCGTTTGGCCCAATGTCGTTGTCTTCGACGGCATAGATCGAGGTGTCATGACGTCCCCAGCTAAGGGTGACGTTAGCGAAGGCTTCCAGACCTGTTTGCGGGTCGGGGAAAGGTGAACCACCAATCCACGGCTTACCGCTATCTTTAACTACGACGTTGCCATCGCCATCAAGCGCGCCCTTACCCTGGTTAGTCAGGGTCGCTTTCAGATAGTCATGGGGGTAGAGCTGAGTGATATCTCGGGTGGTTGGTACGATGCGTATGCGACGTCCTTGCTGGGCGATCTGCGCGTAAGCCACGGGATCAAGAATATCTTTGACATGCTCAACATTGTTGGCATCAACAATGTCGCCTTCCTTGATCTTGCCCTTGGTGTAAAGCTCTATCGACATCAACTCATCTGGATAGGCTTTACTGATATCGCCAGTGTTACCAACCAATGGCCACAGGGACGTCAAAACTCCAGCGCCGATCAAACCTTTCGCGGTTTGATCCATAAAATACCTACGACTATAGTCAAAATCATATTTTTTAATATGCATCGCTAACCCTCTGTTATCTATTAATGAATCTACTGCTCAACGCTCGGGCATCCATACCGAACCCACTGCTCCCTGGTCACCCCTCACACATCACCGAGGGATATGATAAAAACCAAGCGAGTGAACCAGACACGCGCGCGCAAGCCCGCAGACGACGTGGCGAAAAATTTACCCGTGTGATTTTTACTACTGACTAAACCCCCTACTGCTACTGCTACTGAATCAGACACTCGCCTGCAAGCCACGCCGACGGCGTGGTGAAAAACTAACTCGTGTGATTTTAACTACTGACAAAACTCCCTACTGCTACTGCTGAGTATCACTTTATCCGCACGACACGGCCTGAATGCCCAACCATGACGACATTCTCCGCCGCCCCTTTATCAACCTGGGTACCGCTGACCGCCTGATACCACTTCACTGAAATATCGCCTTCGGTTATCTCCTGCCATGTCACCCCGTCATCACGACTGCGTAGTAAGGTACGGATACCGGTGACCAGCACCTCTCCCCGGGAAGATGACCAGACGTCCAGCAAGATCTCCTGGGTGGGCACCGCCACCACCTGCCAGCTCACCCCCCCGTCAATGGATTTCAAAAGCTTCCCTGTCTGTCCTACCGCATAGCCAAATTGACTGTCGCGAAAATGGATGGCAAACAATGACGAATGTGCTTTATTTGTTACTTCCCAGGTATCACCGGCATCGACTGATCGCAAAACGAGCTCGAACTCGCCCACCAATGTAATAACACCTTCAGCAGAAACTGATACGTCGTAAATATGCGGTTCGAGAAAGTCATTGAGGATTGCCTCCCAGTCAAAACTCAGCGGCTCCCAGGTCATACCTGAGTCCGTCGAACGTAAGACCGTACCGAAAGCACCTACCACAACCGCCAGGCCATGCTCGTTGGCGCTGACAGACAGGAGCCGCTGGTCTGTGCCCGAATCTACTACCTGCCACTCACCACCCCTGGCCTTGACCTGAATATACCCCGTCTGACCAACGGCGATGGCCGTTTTACCCTTACAGGCTACGCCCAGCAAGGCATTGTTAGTTGACGGTTTCTCAGGTATCCATTTCAGCCCGGCATCGCTGCTACTCAACACTTCGCCGGCAACGCCAACAGCCAGGCCGGAGGTCCCATCGAAACAGACATCGTACAGGGCATCATGAACGATGCCCTGATGAACAACCTCAAGAATACCTGCAACGGCTGCACCTTCGACAGCAGCCTCATTGGCCGCATTTACCGAACTGGCGACACCGCCGCCTAAACCACATATCAGTGCTACAACAACTTGCTTCGACCACCCTAACATGCACATCTACTCCGCACTTGTACCGGTACGCTCATACCGGCCTCAATAATTCCTGGGGACTCGGCCTTCAGGCCTGTTCAAAATCCACCACCCAAACAGTACGTTACGCCCGTCAGACCAAACTATTTATAAGCTTCATCACCCGCAGCGTAGTCGGATAAATCGACTCCCTCGCCAACCAATAAGTCTTTCGAGCCGACAAATTTCGGCTTGATCAACCATACCAGCAAAGGCACCACAACCAGCGCGATGACCATGTTAATCAGCATCACCATGACCAGTAACAAGCCCATATCGGCAAGGAATTTTAACTCTGACATAAAGTACCAGGGCAAAATCCCCACCAGCACAATCGACGCCGTGAAGAAAATCGCCTTACCGGTGGTCGCCACAGACGCAAGAATGGCAAGACCGTAGTCATCGTGTTCCTGATATTCCTCACAAATGCGGCTTAACAGGTAAATACCGTAGTCAATACCGACACCAATGCCAATGGCGGCAATGGGCAAGGTATTCACGTCCAGACCGATACCCATGTACACCATCACCGTAGCCAGAAAACAATTCGACATATTCACCGGGATAAGCAGCAGGATACCCGCAACAACTGACCGATAGGCGTACGAACAGGTGATCAATATCACTAAATTTAGAAACGCCAGAATAATGTACTGGTAAGTATCCACCGTATCATTGATGGATTGCTGAAGCGCGATGGTGCCAGAACCCAGACGAATTCTGAACTTCTCGTGATCGAGCCCGATGACATCAAGGGCCTCTCTAACCTGTTTAAGGGCAACGTCAACCGTATTTTGTTTGTTGTCCTTGTACCAGAGCGACACCGTACCGTTTTGCTGCACAAAATCGGTTACATGAGAAAAGGCCTTGGGGCTACTGCCAAACAGCACCGCGCCCGCCGCCGCAGAGACAGCCTGATCGGAAAAATCAAGCGGGCCCCATTTAGGATTGCCGCCGCTGAATAATCGGTTAGCCTCTGGCAGGTAATCGGCAAACGACAGCGTCGCTTCGGGTGGCGATGCAGCGGACTCCACCAGGCGCTGCAGCTGGGCCATTTTAAAGATGGTATCTGCCTGTTTTAGCAAACGCTCCTGCTCCTGCTCCTTGACTTCAAATATTATTTCTAACGTATTGAGCCCAGGAAAATGGCTGTTAATTTTACTTACGGCCACATTGTATTCAGAGTCGCTCCACAGCAGGTTGCTGCCCTCTACAGGATTACCAATTTTAAGGTCGAACATTTTTACAATGCTGAACACAAACAAAACGGCAACCACAACGGTGGTTATCCTGGCCGGATTTCCATAACTGACCCGGGCGACACGTTGCAGCATGTGCTTCATGCCCGCATGAAGGCCGCGGCTGTCCGCACCAATGATTTTGTCGATATTTTTGGGTTTCGGCATTATTGACAGTAGCAGTGGATTCAGGAACACCCCGGATGGAATAAGCATCAGCGCCCAGAAACCACAAAACAGCGCAAACCGCTCCATCGTGGGGATGGGCGCCACTGCGATCAAAAACAGTCCGACAGCATCCGTGATGATACCCAGTATGCCCGGCGCCATCATCACGCTCATGGCGATCTCTGCCGCTTTCTTGCTGTCTTTTACGTGATAAAAAATCTCATAATAGCGCTCAATAAACTGCACGCTATGACTGAAAGATCGGGCGATCAGCAGGAGCGGAACCACCATGATAAGTGGCTCTATCGGGTCACCCAACCAGCCCACAAAGCCAAATCCCCAGACCGCCGCCACCAGGCTGGTGACCAAAGGCACGACCACACCCACAACGTTGCGCATGTAGATGACAAGCGCCAGCAGCAAGGCCGAACCGGTGACTGCAAAAATGAGCAGCATCTGTTTTTCGTAAAAATAGACCCAGCCGGTCAGAATGGGCTGCCCAGAAACATAAATTTCATGCACGTCATCACGCTCAGCATCTACGATCTTGCTCTGTATCTCACTAAATACTTCACCATAATCGAGCAGTCGTTCAATGAACGTCGCCTGAATCAGCGTCGCCGTCTGATCCTGGGAAATGAGAAATGTCTGGCTGCCGGGGGATTTTTTCACGCGCTCAATAAATTCGGCCATCTCTCCAGGCGTTTGCGGCGCGTGGTCGCCCATCAAGGGCTGGCTATCAATACCAAAAGGCGTAGCCTCCGCATAACGGGCCTTTTCAGTACTAATTGAAAGAATCTGGTCATGATCAACAGCTGGCGTAAGGTCGATATTACGCGTCATGTTCCAGACTTTCTGCAAAGTCTCAGGGTTGTAGATACTCTGCCCATCTGTACGCTTGACCATGACAGTGACAGTCAGCGGATTACCAAAATTGGGGTGGTCTTTATAGGTTTGAACGAAAGGGTGTGTTTTTGGAAGCAGGTCAGAGAAGATGGTTTTCAACTCTACCTTCATCGCTCCCGCTGAAAAAAATACCGTGATCGCCAACATTGCCAGCATAAATGCCCAACGATTGCGCATAACAGCCCGAGCCAACCGATAACGTACAGTCTCCAATTCCCGCCCCCTACGTCTACTACTTAAAAATGATTCTAGTTTTATGCCGCTTGCAAACGGTAAAAATTCAGTTGCGCGACTCTAGCATGAAAAAAAACCGTATCCCACATTAAATCGCCCAATCTCTGCAAAAAAGGCCTTAAGTTTCAATAAGTTTGTAAAGGTATTGACCTATAAAATGTCAGGCTATTTACTCAAAAATCACCGAATAAAATGTGCCTTAACATCATTAATTCATAACCAGGCGATCAGCTCCCCAGGCAAACCAAAAATTTCCGACAAATTTGTCACCTGTGGCCACGAAACTGGCTCACAAAAAGACAGGAAGGCTTATTGTTGGCGAGATTTTCTGAAGACGGCGATGCCAAAAATAACGGCGGCGCTACTCAGCGCTACAAACAGAAGTAGCACCCTCTCCCAGAATCCAACGACAACAGGCGGCCGTTCAAAATTGGCCGTCACGCCGGGAATACTCCACAAATCACCGTTGCCACTGCCTACTACGAGCTGCGCTTTCATGCCCTTTTCCATGTGCTGGGCAATATCGCAATGAACAAGGTAGGTGCGATCGTCGCTGGGGACGATAAATGTCCCCTGCTGAGTTGCGCCCCCTGCCGCTTCCATGTGGAACATCCCCTGATCATAAAGATACTTTGGCAAACCGTGTAACATCCACTGATGGCGCACGTCATCCTCATTTTTAAAGGTGACGGTGACACGACTACAGGGCTTTACTTTCCATTCATGTTCGCTGAAACCAAACGTTGTGCCTGGGTAGGCTTGTGCATAGCGAGTGCCGGCAAGCACTGTAAACTGATAATCCTCGCTAATTTCGGCGCAATCTTCAGGTAATTTATCGTGGTTCTGATTCATGACCATGCCGGTAGCGTCCATGGTCATGCTGTGCTGCATATGGTGTTGATGCTCATCTTCAGCTGCCGACACCGCAGAGAGCAGGCCAAGGCTTAAATAAAAAGATACCAGCGCCTGCCTAATCACGACGACGACCCAGATAAATCCTGATCGCAAGCAACCCAACTACCACACCAAGCATCACCGCAAGCAGACCTATTCTCAAGCCATACCATCCGGGTTTTGCTACCCCCGGCAGCAATTCAGTCGCACCACTTTTATCACGACGATCATAAAATCCGGGCGTCAGATAATCACTCCAGTCATGACCGAAGGTCATCGGCCACCCGTCTTCCTGCAGAAAGCGCTCATAAACGATGGCGCTCATGTTGCCGCCAGGGCTAAACCCGTTGGTGGTTACCGCTCGCTCCTGGTGATCATGCAGCATCCACACACCCGCGCCGTAACTATGGAGACCATCATTTTTAGTCCACAAATCCAGATCAACCCGCTGCGCCGTTGCGATCCACACCACGTCACGGGTTACCCTTACTGGCTCCGGGGATTCAACTCCATCCTGGTCGGTGATGGTGACCTTGTGGCCGTGGGTGTGCAACGCGACCCCCTGACTGCCAGCGTTCACAACACGCAGCTTAATATGCTCATCCGGCGCAGCAACTATTAGTGAATCCCGAGCAGTGTAGGGAAACGAGTGCCCGTTAAGGGTGTAGTACTCGTAATGAGCCTGACTGATGTCATATTCACGGTGCACCTTCTGCGTGACGATTCTCGGGTCATTGGAAGACTCGACCATGGCCGACAGGTCTTTATCTATATCCTGATAATGAAGATCATATTCCCGGTCATATTTTTCTTTAACAGCGACGGAGCTGTGCCGGACCAGTCCGGCCCCCACATTCAAGGTCTGCACCCAATTGTTCGGCCTGTTTTCTTCGACAACAAACAGGCCATTTAAGCCCATTAAGACATGGGCCTGCACCTCGACATGACAATGATAAAACATGGTTCCCGCATGGCGAGGTTGCATTTCATAGGTGCGCTGCTTGCCCGGCATAACGGGCATTTCGCTGGTGCAGGGCACACCGTCGTTGCCCTCCCCGTCGCAATCTAAAAACGGGTGGTCAACACCATGAAAGTGGATGGTATGCTGCATATAGTGGGTGTTTTCCAAGGTGACCTTGACGTGGTCGCCCTGCTCGACACGTATAACCGGGGATGGCAATCGCAGCCCCGGTTGCGCGATCCTTGACTCGAAATTCTCGGTAGACATATCGATAGATTTTGGTGCGAAAACCCACAGCGCAGGTTTGATGCCAGGCGCGATAGCGTACTGCACGACCGGTTCATTAATATCCGGCGAAGCACCATTAAGTTCGTATACCTCCAGACGTATATGCACTTCGTCTGGATCACCGTCACCGTCAAGATCGCGACCCAAAACCACCGCATCGGGAGACAGCCTGGCGTTCATTAAGGTGCCATGACCGACATTATTGGTGCCTTTGACAAAGGCGGCAATCGCGCTGGGATTATCGGCAAGGCAGTCGGTGGATCTCGCTATTTCGACCCCTTCAATCGTTTGCGCTTTCCGCCAACCCAAGATATCTGGCGGGCAGGGGTCCTCAACGTCTGAGACTGGGGCGGGCCGCGCCGGGATGGTGGCGGGTTGCTCGATATACCCGCTCGCACCGAATGTATTGGCGTACCAGACCCGCCACTCCCGCGGGTACCACTGCCACGGCACAAGCAAAAGACCAATAGCTAAAAGAGCGATGAGCAGTACTGGCCAAAATAATTTCTGCACAGAAGCTAACAATTAGGTCGCCGACCTGGACT
>JBFJZC010000026.1:0-17301 GCA_041622295.1 Porticoccaceae bacterium | reverse complement strand
GGGGCCTTTCAAGTCGGATAAGCAAGGTGGTTGGGTAGCCATGGTTCAGCACTACTTTGTTAGTGCCTGGGTGCCAGACCAGCAACAGCAAAATCAGTTTCAGTTGCGAAAGCTTGGTGATCGCGAAGTATATGCGGCAGGTTTTACCGGTTCTCCAACAGTGATAGAAGCGGGAGAGTCTGGTCAGGTCGCGGCCAGTTTTTATGTTGGACCGAAAGATCAACAGCGGCTGGAGGATATATCACCGTATCTTGATTTGACGATTGACTACGGCTGGTTGTGGTGGGTGGCTAAGCCTTTATTCGCTGGGCTTAATCTGATCAACACGCTTTTGGGCAATTGGGGTTGGTCGATTCTTGTGCTGACTATTTTTGTTAAATTGTTGTTTTTCCCCCTTTCTGCGGCCAGTTACCGGTCAATGGCGCGTATGCGGAAATTGCAGCCGGAGATGCTGCGCTTGCGCGAGCTCTACAGCGATGATCGGCAAAAGCTTTCCCAGGAGATGATGGGGCTTTATAAGAAGGAGAAGGTCAACCCCCTCGGTGGTTGCCTGCCAATGTTGATCCAGATGCCCGTATTTATTGCGCTTTACTGGGTTCTAAACGAAAGCGTTGAGCTTCGCCACGCGCCGTGGGTACTCTGGATTACCGACCTGTCGGTGAAGGATCCGTATTATGTGTTACCGGTTTTAAATGGAATTAGCATGTTCGTATTGCAAACATTGCAGCCGGCACCGCCAGACCCAACGCAGGCCAAGGTAATGAAAATAATGCCTATAGCCTTCAGCTTTTTCTTCATGTTTTTTCCGGCGGGTCTGGTGTTGTATTGGACGGCCAACAGTGTCCTGTCTATTGCCCAGCAATGGGCTATAACCAGGAAAATTGAAGCCGAATAGCCGAAAAATTTTTGGGCCTATGGCTTCAAACACCTGGTGCGATGCTTGCCGACCCCCAGTTGAGGCACAGTGAACAACGATACTGACACGATAGCGGCGATTATTACGCCTCCCGGCCGTGGCGGTGTTGGCATTGTCCGTGTTTGTGGGAGAACCATAGATCCTTTTATCGCCCCCTTGTTGGGCGGGACAAAACCTGCGCCCCGCATGGCCGTCTACAGACCGTTTCTAGACCGAAATGGCGAAGATATCGATCGTGGGCTGGCGCTTTACTTTCCTGCGCCAGGATCCTACACCGGAGAGGAAACATTAGAGCTACACGGCCACGGCGGCCCGGTGGTCATGGACCAGTTGTTACAGCGTGTCATTAGTCTCGGTGCGCGACAGGCTCGACCAGGGGAGTTTAGCGAAAGAGCATTTCTAAACGGCAAGCTAGATCTGGCGCAGGCAGAGGCGGTTGCCGACCTCATCGAGGCGACAACAGAACAAGCAGCCCAGGGTGCTGCCCGGACGCTAAGGGGGCAGTTCTCGCGACGGATAGACACCCTGCGAGAAAGCCTTACTCAGCTTCGGGTGTACGTTGAAGCAGCCATAGATTTTCCCGAAGAAGAAATAGATTTTCTTAGTGACGGCAAAGTTGAGCGGGATCTACATGCGCTGTCCAGCCAGATAACGGAGCTGTTACAGCAGACATCACAGGGTGTGTTGTTGACGGAGGGCATGGCTGTCGCAATTGCCGGGAAGCCCAACGCCGGAAAATCCAGCTTGCTGAATATGTTGGCAGGCTACGATAGAGCCATCGTCACCGATGTGCCAGGCACTACCCGCGATGTTTTGATTGAACAAATAAACATCGATGGTTTGCCGGTGCATATTATCGATACGGCGGGTCTACGAGACAGCCTTGACCCCGTCGAGCAGGAGGGTGTTCGAAGAGCCTGGCAACAAATAGCAGAAGCTGATCAAATTCTTTGGGTAGTGGACAATAGTATCGGGACAGAGCTGGTTGGGTCGGTCTGGCCGGAATACCAACAACGATTTCCTGACAGGAATAACGTCACTGTCGTGCTTAACAAGATCGATTTGCGAGCCGATCTACCGAAACTGGAATTTAATAATAAACCGCATTACCCGGTAGTAGCGGTATCCGCGCAGACCGGTGAGGGCGTGAATAGTTTGCGGGATCACCTGAAAACGGCTGCCGGGTTTGTCGGCGCGGGCGAAGGTTTGTTCACCGCCAGAAGGCGACACCTGGGCGCGCTGGAACACACCCGGGCGAACATCGAGTTGGCGGTCCAGCACCTGCAGGGTGTGGCGGCAGGGGAGCTGGTTGCTGAAGAGCTTCGCCAGGCGCAGCACCAACTGGGGGAGATTACCGGTATTACGTCAAGTGATGATTTGTTAGGCGTAATTTTCTCCAGTTTTTGTATTGGCAAGTGACGTTTTTTCTACAGAGAGTCATAAACTTTAATCGGGTTTTGACAGCCCCCTGTCTGTATGCCATATGTACCTAATTAACAAGTCGTGCACGTGATACCATCAGGTAATACACAGGTTATGCACAGGATATGCTCAAAAAACGAGCAGTTTTTATTTTTCCTCTGTGATTAAAAAAAACAGCTTGAAATTATTAACGTGTTGAATACAAAACAAAAAATATTTTTTTGTCGAAGCGGGAGAATAAATAAATGTGTGGATAAGGGGGAAAATTACCCATAGACTACGCAGGCTCAAACGGCGACGAGAGTGGCGCTGCAGGGTCGCAACAAAAACCTTAAGCACGAGCGCGAGTTATCAAAATAATAAGTTGTCTTGATCCACTATCAAACATACATATTTTGTACCGGGGAGGTCGTTTTGGCTGACGCAATCTGGCAACGCTGTCTCGGACAGTTGCAAGACGAGCTGCCAGCTCAACAATTTAATACCTGGATAAGACCGTTGCAGTTAGAGCATGACAGTGTCGCGAAAAGCGTCTGCCTGCTTGCGCCTAATCGCTTTGTAATGGGCTGGGTAGAGGAGAAGTTTCTCGGGCGAATAAATGAACTTTTTGCGCAGTTTGATAGCCAGACCGGGACGGTAAAGGTTGCTACTCGCGCGGCGACCCTCCGGGAAACGGCTTTTCCTGTGTTCTCAGCAGACTATCCGCCTGATGATGAGCCTCCGACGACCGCTGATAACTTAACCACTGATAACTTAAATGGAAAAATAGCTTCAGGTCGAGGTAATGGTCTCAATGGTGATGACGTCCGACATAAGCCCGAAGCGTTAGCTTCCAGGGCTTCGGGTGCAATCGCTCGATCTACGCCAGCGGCACGGGAACGGGACGCGGTTGGAGTTATGGTCAACGGTAACCTGGCGACAGGTGCTGGGGGGGGCTCTTCGCGCGGTTCTGCCGAGATCCACGATGACTACCTGAATGAAGTCTTTACCTTCGATAATTTTGTTGAGGGTAAGTCAAACCAGCTGGCCCGCGCCGCGGCTCAACAGGTAGCGGAAAACCCTGGTGGCTCCTACAACCCACTGTTTATCTATGGCGGTGTGGGGTTGGGCAAGACCCACTTGATGCATGCTGTAGGTAATGCGCTGCGGGCGCGATCCCCCAACGCCAAAATTGTCTACCTGCATTCAGAGCGTTTTGTGGCAGACATGGTGAAAGCTCTGCAACTAAATGCGATTAACGAATTCAAGCGGTTTTATCGATCGGTGGACGCGCTGTTAATTGATGATATCCAGTTTTTTGCGCGAAAAGATCGCAGCCAGGAAGAATTTTTTCATACCTTCAATGCATTGCTGGAGGGGGGGCAGCAAATGATATTGACCTGTGACCGCTATCCAAAGGAAATACAGGGCGTTGAGGAGCGGCTAAAATCGCGGTTTGCGTGGGGTTTAACGGTCGCTGTAGAGCCGCCGGAGCTGGAAACGCGGGTGGCAATATTGATCAAAAAAGCTCAGCAGGCAAATGTCGAGCTGCCCTACGAATCTGCATTTTTTATAGCGCAACGGATCAGCTCCAATGTTCGCGAGCTGGAAGGCGCGTTGAAACGGGTTATTGCCGGCGCGCATTTTACCAGACGGCGCATAGACATAGACTTAATACGGGAATCCCTCAAAGACTTGTTGGCCCTTCAGGACAAGCTGGTTACTATAGACAATATCCAGCGGATTGTAGCTGAATACTACAAAATTAAGATGTCGGACATGCTCTCGAAGAGGCGGAGCCGTTCGGTGGCCAGGCCGAGACAGGTCGCGATGGCGCTAGCTAAGGAAATGACCAATCACAGCCTGCCGGAAATTGGTGAAGCCTTTGGTGGGCGTGATCATACCACCGTCCTGCATGCGTGTCGGAAGGTTAAAGAGCTACAGGGAACCAACGGCGAAATCCGCGAAGACCTCAAGTTGTTGACGCGATCCCTGAAGACATGAAGTGAGTGTTTACTATCTGTATGTGGTTTGAAAACAAAGAGATCCTAACATGAAGTTTAGTGTATCCAGGGAAAACCTCCTGAAACAATTGCAGCTTGTCGTCGGTGTTGTTGAGCGTCGCCAAACACTGCCTATACTGTCGAATGTGCTGATTCAGCTTGAAGGTACTCGCCTTGCTATAACAGGCACGGACTTAGAGGTGGAAATTATCAGTCATAGTGATCTTGGTGTCGCAGACAGTCACGACGCTGGTGAGGTGACGGCACCTGCACGGAAATTGCTGGATATTTGCCGTTCTCTGCCGGAGCAAGCGACCGTGAACGTCAGTAGCGAAGGTAATCGCATGGTGATTACAAGTGGCCGAAGCAGGTTTGCACTGTCAACGCTGCCAGCCAACGAGTTCCCGGGCGTTGAGCAGGGCCCGGGCGCACTGGTCTTTACCTGTCCCGCTCAGGAGCTCAAGCGCTTGATCGATAGCACCGCGTTTGCGATGGCTCACCAGGACGTTCGTTACTATCTTAACGGAATGTTGTGGGAGGCAACGGAGGGGCAGTTGCGAGCTGTTGCCACCGATGGCCATCGCCTGGCAATGACCACACTGAGCTTACCTCTCAACAGCGGAGAAAAAGTTCAATCCATACTGCCTCGCAAAGGGGTTGTGGAGTTGTCGCGGTTACTGGCGGAAGAAGGAGGGGTAGAGGTTGCGATCGGCGATAATCAGGTGCGGGTAAAAGGAGACGACTTCCATTTCACCTCCAAGCTGGTAGATGGAGCGTATCCCGATTACGACCGGGTGCTACCAAAAGGGGGCACACGAATCGTCACAGGAGATCGCGACGCTTTGCGGCAAGCGTTTAACCGAACGGCAATTTTGTCCAATGAAAAATACCGGGGTGTACGGTTGGGGCTATCTGAGAATCAATTGAAAATGCTGGCGAATAATCCAGAGCAGGAAGAAGCGGAAGAGGAAATAGAGGTAAGTTACAGCGGTGACGAGCTGGAAATCGGTTTTAACGTCAATTACATCCAGGATGTACTTAATACCTTAAAGGGCGAAAAAGTGTCGTTTACCCTGTCAGACGCCAACAGCAGCGTGCTGCTTGGTGACGCTACCGACAAAGACTCTGTCTACGTCATTATGCCGATGCGGCTATAAGCAAGCCGGGTCCGGCTCTTATAGGCTTGCCCTTTATATTTGGGGCTGCGGCTCTTCAATAGATGTTCCTTAAAAAGTTAGACATACAGGGTGTACGGAACATTCGTCAGGCGGTCTTGTCCCCGGCAAGCGGCATTAACCTTGTTTGCGGAGAAAACGGCAGCGGTAAGACCAGCTTACTGGAGGCTATTTACCTGCTCAGCAGGGGCCGGTCCTTTAGAACGCGAAACCTTAAAGCTATCATCAACACCACGGTGGAACGCTGTACGGTGTTTTGTTTGCTGGCCGATCGTAATGCTCCGGGTCAACGGGAGACGCCATTGGGGGTGACCAGAGACGCTCTAGGAGGGTTTCAGTTTAAAATTTCTGGCCGACATATTCGCACCGCATCTGAGCTCGCGGAAACCTTGCCGGTGTTGATGATGAACAGTGACAGCATTGGCCTGATCGAGGGAGGTCCCGGGAGCCGTCGGAAGTTTCTCGATTGGGGCGTGTTCCACGTGGAACACGGTTTCCGCGATGCCTGGCGCAACTTCCAGCGCTGTCATAAACAACGGAATTATTTGCTTCGCCGTGGTAGTATATCGATGCCGCAACTCTCTGTTTGGGACAGGGAGTTTGCGCTTTTGTCTGAGCAAGTAGCGGATTATCGCCAGCGGTATTTCGAGCGATTGGAGCCAGCTTCCTGTCAGGTTCTAGCGGCGCTATCGGGGGTAGAGAGCCTTGATTTGCGGTTGTTCCGAGGCTGGAGTCCGAACAGCACCATGCTTGAGGCGTTGGAGCGGGATCGCGCGCGGGATCTGCAGGCGGGGATGACGCACAGTGGTGCCCACAGGGCCGATCTTAAACTGCGATGTGATGGTCGCCCGGCTTCCGAGGTGTTGTCGCGAGGGCAGGCCAAGCTCGTAGTGCTGGCACTGTTAATCGCCCAGGGTCAGATACTAGGTGGTGTCGCAGGTCGGACGTGTGTGTATCTTCTTGATGATCTCGCCGCAGAGCTGGATTACACGCACCTGGCTGGTGGCATGGAATTGCTAGCGGACATGGGCGCGCAGGTCTTTATTACAGGAACTAACAAAAAAACCCTACAGGGAGTTTTACCTAAATCGTCAGTTGGGCAGACAGCACTGTTCCACGTGGAACAAGGTGTCGTCAAGCAGGAAAACTCGGAGTTGGCTTAGGAAGCAAAGTATGAGCGGTGTAGATAATTACGATTCCTCGAATATTAAGGTGCTAAAGGGCCTGGACGCCGTACGTAAACGTCCCGGCATGTACATCGGGGACACGGATGATGGCACCGGCTTACACCATATGGTTTTTGAGCTCGTAGATAACTCGATTGACGAGGCGCTGGCTGGTTATTGTGGCGAAATCAGGGTAACCATTCACCCGGATGAGTCGGTATCGGTGTCAGATAATGGCAGAGGTATTCCGACGGATGCTCACGAAGAGGGTGTATCTGCTGCCGAAGTGATTATGACCGTGCTTCATGCGGGCGGGAAATTCGATGACAACAGTTATAAAGTGTCAGGTGGACTGCACGGTGTGGGCGTTTCCGTCGTTAATGCATTATCTGAGCGGCTGCTATTAACGGTGAGACGTGATGGCAACGTGCACGAACAAACCTATAGTCACGGTGTCCCGCAGGCGCCGCTGGCGGTTGTGGGCACAACAAACAATACGGGAACGAAAGTCCATTTCTGGCCTTCAGCAGGTACGTTTACGGATATCAATTTTCACTACGACATCCTCGCTAAACGCTTAAGAGAACTGTCTTTTCTCAACTCGGGGGTGAAAATAGCCTTACTGGATGAACGCACGGGCAAACAAGATATTTATGAGTACGAGGGCGGGCTCAAGGCTTTCGTTGAATACCTGAATGTTAATAAAAGTCCAATAAATTCAGTGATTTACTTTAGTTCAGAACATGAGGGTGGCGTTGTTGTAGAGGCCGCTATGCAGTGGAACGATGGCTTTCAGGAAAATATTTATTGTTACACGAACAATATACCTCAGCGGGACGGGGGGGCGCATCTGGCTGGTTTTCGCGCGGCACTAACGCGGACGTTAAATACCTATATAGAGAAGGAGGGTATTGCTAGCAAAGCGAAAATCGCGACGACAGGGGACGATGCGCGAGAGGGATTGACGGCCATAATATCGGTCAAAGTGCCTGACCCAAAGTTTTCATCGCAAACGAAAGACAAATTGGTAAGCTCTGAAGTCAAGACTGCCGTTGAGCAGGAGGTCGGTAAGCGATTGGGCGACCACCTGCTCGAAAACCCGCATGAGGCTCGAAGTATTGTCGGCAAAATGATTGATGCGGCAAGAGCCCGGGAAGCGGCACGTAAAGCCAGGGAAATGACCCGGCGCAAAGGTGCTTTGGATATTGCGGGGTTGCCCGGCAAGTTGGCGGACTGTCAGGAGAAAGACCCCGCTTTGTCCGAGCTGTATCTGGTGGAGGGTGATTCCGCGGGTGGTTCGGCAAAACAGGGTCGGGACCGCCGGGCGCAGGCGATTTTGCCCTTGAAAGGTAAGATACTAAACGTTGAGAAAGCGCGCTTTGACAAAATGCTGTCAAGTGTCGAGGTGGGAACGCTCATTACGGCGCTTGGTTGTGGTATTGGTGCCGAGGAGTTCAATGTCGACAAACTGCGCTACCACACGATTGTCATCATGACGGACGCCGATGTCGACGGCTCCCATATTAGAACTCTATTGCTTACGTTCTTCTTTCGACAAATGCGAGAGTTGGTTGATCGCGGCCACATTTTTATCGCGCAACCACCGCTTTACAAAATAAGTAAAGGCAAGCAGGAACAGTATCTAAAGGACGATCAGGCCTTAACCGCATTCCTCACCCAGTCGGCCCTGGACGGGACGAGTCTTCATGTCAATGCGGAAGCGCCAGGTATTGCTGGTGAAGCCCTTGAGGCGCTGATTGTCCAGTATCGACAGGTGGTAGCAATGATTACCCGAATGTCCCGCTCTTATCCCAGTGAGGCGCTGACGTACATGCTTTCTGCGCCGGGTTTGACTGCGGATCAATTAAAAAATCGGTCATTAATAGAGGAATGGTGTGCCGCGTTTAGCGCGGGGGTAAGTGCTGAAAAGGGCAATGCTAGCCAATATCAGGTGAAGGTTGTACAGGACGATGAGCGGGGTAGCTACTTACCAGAAATCCATCGGGTCGTGCATGGGGTGCCTTCGGTTTTCCGTTTTAGCCACGACTTTTTTGTTTCGGGTGAATACGCGGCTATTCGCGCGCTCAGGGAGAAGTTAGCTGATTTGCTGGAGCCAGGAGCCTATGTGAAGCGCGGCGATAAAGTCAAAATAGTAGATAGCTTTCAAGTTGCTATTGACTGGCTGATGACCGAATCGCGTAAAGGCTACTATATCCAGCGCTACAAAGGCCTGGGCGAAATGAATCCGGAGCAGCTCTGGGATACTACGATGAATCCAGAAACCCGTCGTATGCTCAAGGTAACCGTCGAAGATGCCATAGCGGCCGACCAGATGTTTAATACCTTGATGGGTGACAATGTTGAGCCGCGCCGGCAATTTATAGAGACGAATGCTCTGGCCGTTGTGAACCTGGACATCTAGACCAAGTAAGCGCTCACTTCACTCCTCACCTCTTTTGTTCCACACATCGCCATCAGTTTTTCGTCGCCCCGGATTCTGCCGGCGGTCATCTTTGTCAGGCTCGAAGCGGATCTCTTCGCGTCGATGGCTCTTTTTGCGTCGCTGTTCCTTGCGTTTTTCGGGTCCGCGGTGGACATCATCTGTCATTTGTCTTTTCCTCCGAAGGTGCCAGTCTAGCAGAGATTATGGTTTGTCCAGGAGTCTAATCAGGCAACGTTGTGACCGTGGACTCAATCCACGCTTGAACCTGTTCCGTTAACTGCTTGCTGTCCATATGTTCTGTGATCAGGGGTTTACCGATAACCACGTGGATAGTACCTGGACGCTTATTAAATTTGTGGGCGGGCCAAAAGGCGCCAGCGTTGTGGGCGATGGGTAATAGCGGCACATTCGCTGCAATTGCCAGCGCTGCGCCACTGCGCCCATACCGCCCTATTTTGCCATACTGGGTGCGGGTCCCTTCCGGGTAAAGCAGCACGTTGTTGCCTTCCGCGAGTCGCTTTTTACCCTGCTCTAACACCTCTCGCAATGCTTTCCTCGGGTTTGATCTGTCGATGGCGATGGGTCTGGTCATGGCCAGGCCCCAGCCGAAAAACGGAATCTTTAACAACTCTTTTTTTAGCACCGTACTGACCGGACGCAGAGACCTTTGCAGAAAATAGGTTTCCCAGCTCGACTGATGTTTACTGACCGCGACAAAGGGTTGGTCGGGAATGTTTTCCAGGCCAAGGACGTCAAGCTTGATGCCACAGGTGATACGAAGCCAGACAACGACCAGAGCGTTGGCGGTAGTGAGCAAATCCTGTCTGAGTTTATAGGGAAGCAGTAGGCCGACCGTAAAACCTAATATGGGAAAGATGCCAACGATGGGGATATAGCCGCAATAAAACGCCAACGAACGCAGTGCCAGAACAGGCTTCAAGTTAAGTCCCTTTTTCAAGTAAGAGGTGATCGGTCGCAGCTGCTAAATCGTCAAAAACCAGCGTATTTCTAAGGTTGGGGTCGTCCTGATCGCGAAGTAAAGGCTCGGTCTTAGGACCTTTACCGGTGCGCACCAGTATCGGCTTACAGCCGAGCAACAGGCCTGCTTGCAGATCGCGCAGGCTGTCGCCAACAACAGGCACACCTGCAAGGTCTGTGTCGAACTCCCTGGCGACGGCTTCAAATAAGCCTGGCGCCGGCTTTCGGCACCTGCAGCGTTCTTCCGGAAGATGGGGACAGTAAAAAATGGCGCTGATACGGCCGCCGGCGCGCTCAGCGAGGCAACACATTTTATGATGGATGCTCTCCAGCTCGTCGAGACCAAATAAGCCCCGCGACAGCCCAGATTGATTGGTCGCTACGACAACGGTGTACCCCGCGTCGCCAAGTTTGGCGATGGCTTCAATACTGCCCGGGATAGGCTGCCACTCTTCGACCGTTTTAATATACCGGTCAGAGTCCTTATTTATAACGCCGTCCCGGTCGAGAATAATCAGTTTCATGATCGGGGTTATTTGGTCGGGGCCAGCACGGCAATATCAGCGACTTCTAAAAACAGATCGCGCAATTTTTTGAGCAGAGCAAGTCGATTGCCGCGCACGGCTTCGTCATCGACCATCACCATCACGTTATCGAAAAAGGCGTCGACAGGCTCTCTTAACACGGCCAGTCCGGTTAGTACCTCGGTGTACTGCCGGCGGTCGACAAGACCTCGAGTTTGCTCGCCGAGGTCTGCCAGCAAGCGGGCGAGATTAACCTCTTCGGGAAGGGACAGCAGGTGTTCTACGATACCGGCGCTAGCGACAGAAGCCGCCTGTTTATCGAGGATATTGGCTACCCGCTTGTTGGCGCTAGCCAGAGCCAGGGCTTCGGGCATGCGGGAAAACTGGTTCACGGCGTAAGTGCGCTGAGCAATATCCAGAGGGCTGGAAAGCTGCTTGACCATCACTGCCTGAACGGACGCTGTCGAGACACCCTCCTCCTCAAACATATATTTAAAGCGCTCTATAATGTAAGTGAATACTTGCTTTTCGGTCGATTCTGAAACAACAACCGCGTTGTATAGTTGCGCTGCGTGGCGCACCACGGCACGTAAATCCAGATCGATACGGTGCTCGATCAAAATCCGCAATACAGCGAGACTGGCTCTGCGCAGGGCAAAGGGATCGCTGGAGCCCGTTGGCGCCTGACCAATGGCAAAGATACCGACCAGGGTGTCGATGCGATCAGCAAGGGCGAGAGTTGCACCGATGGCGCTGGAGGGCACGCTGTCACCGCTAAAACGGGGCAAGTATTGCTCGGACAAAGCGGCGGCAACGCTGGAGTCCAGCTGTTCTACCCGGGCGTAATGCTCACCCATGGTGCCCTGCAAATCGGGGAACTCCTGCACCATCTCGGTCAACAGATCTGATTTGCTCAGTTGCGCGGCCTGACTGCTCAGCGCGGGGTTGGCGTCGGTAAAAGCGGCCAGGTATTCAGCGAGCCGGGCCACGCGCTCAGTCTTGTCGAAAAGGGAGCCAAGTTTTTCCTGGAAAATGACGTCGCGTAGGCGCTCGCGGCGTTGCGTAAGGGATGTCTTCAGGTCTGTTTCGTAGAAAAACGCGGCATCCGCGAGCCGCGGACGAATAACTTTCTCGTTGCCAGCAATAATTTGTGCCGCGTCGTTACTGTCCAGGTTAGCGACGGTAATGAAAACCGGTAATAGCTGCCCTTCCCCGTCAACAACGTGAAAATACTTCTGGTGTTCCTTCATGGAGGATACAAGAGCGGCAGCGGGTACAGCGAGGAAGCGCCTGTCGAAGCGCCCTGACAAAACTACGGGCCATTCCGTGAGGGCGGCCACCTCATCGAGTAAAGCATCGTCGATTATCGGCGATCCACCAAGACGCGTTGCTTCCTGCTTGATACCGTGGTGAATTATCTCGCGTCGCTCAACGAAGTCGGCAACGACATGTGCCGTGCGTAACGTGTCCAGGTATTCCAGTGGACTGTTAAGAAAGACCGGTTCCGGATGGTGAAAGCGGTGGCCGCGACTACAGTTTCCCGCTTTGATACCCATCACTGTACCGGGAACCACGTCGCCATCGAATAACATCACAACCCAGTGGACCGGTCGCACAAATTCAACCCGGCTTGCCCCCCACCGCATGCGCCTGTCGATGGGCAGCTCCGTCAGCGCCTGATCGACTATGGCAGGCAGCAGCTTTATTGTCGCCTGACCTGCTTCCACGCTGTGAAACGCCAGTCGGGCACCTTTGTCGGTATCGACGGTATCGAGTTGTTCCACCGTAACGCCGCAGCCACGCGCGAAACCGAGTGCTGCGGGCGTGGGTTTGCCGTTGTCGTCGAAAGCAGCGCTGACAGCGGGACCCAATCGTTCAGCGCGAGTGTCGGGCTGTTGCTCGTCGAGCGAGCACACCAGCACCGCGAGTCGTCTTGGTGTAGCGAAACCCCTGAGCGCCAGGTGGCTCAAATTAACCCGCTGCAAATTTCTCTCCACCGCTAAAACGAAAGCTTCCATCAGCCCCTTGAGTGCTTTTGGCGGCAGCTCTTCTGTACCAAGTTCAACCAGGAAGTCTTTGCTCATGCGCTCTGCTCCCCGGCTGTAGCAATGACTTCGGCGGCAAGCTCCGGTGGCGCAAGCGGGAAACCCAGCGACAGGCGAGAATTGAAGTAGGCCCTGGCGACCGATCTTGCGAGTGTACGCACGCGCAAAATAAAGCGTTGTCGTTCAGTGACCGAAATAGCATGGCGAGCGTCGAGCAGGTTAAACGCGTGAGAAGCCTTGATCACCATTTCATAGGCGGGCAGAGGCAGGCCGAGGTCGATAAGTCGCTGGCTTTCTCGCTCGTAGACATCGAAATTGTTGAACAAAAATGGCGTGTCGGCCTCTTCGAAATTGAAGCGAGACATTTCCACTTCATTTTGGTGAAAAACATCGCCGTAAGTCACGGCTCGTCCCGCAGGGTCGCGGGTCCAGACTAGATCATAAATACTGTCAGCACCCTGCAGATACATGGCTATGCGCTCCAGCCCATAGGTGATTTCACCCGTGACCGGGTAACATTCCAGGCCACCGATCTGCTGAAAGTAAGTGAACTGCGTGACTTCCATGCCGTTGAGCCACACTTCCCAGCCCAGGCCCCAGGCCCCAAGGGTCGGTGATTCCCAGTTATCTTCGACAAAGCGGATATCGTGAACTAACGGATCGATCCCCAGAAACTTCAGGGAGTTCAGATACAGATCCTGGATATCGTTGGGTGATGGTTTGAGCACAACCTGGAACTGGTAGTAATGCTGCAGACGGTTAGGGTTGTCGCCATAACGTCCGTCTGTCGGCCGTCGACAGGGCTGTACATAGGCGGCGTGCCAGGTTTCCGGGCCGATGGCCCGTAGAAAGGTTGCCGGATGGAAGGTGCCAGCGCCGACCTCCATATCAAGGGGTTGTAACACCACACAGCCTTCTGCCGCCCAAAATTGTTGTAGCGCTAGTATCAGCCCCTGGAATGTCGATATGTCTGGCGCAACTGCGGTCACTAACCTTCCCCGTAAAAATATCAGCGGCGATTATATCGTCTGTGCAAATCAGTGACGAGAAAAGTCTGGGGCTTGACTGGGTGTGGGGTGGCAAGACCTTTGCGCATTTGCCGCCTGGTACTGGCCATTGCTGTCTGCCCCATACGGCAAATTTGTTGTGGCCATCTATACGTGGCATGCTTCTGTGACGGTAACGGAAGGAGCTTTGACATGGTAATCAGAACGGCAAGCACATTTGTTGCGTTGGCATTCTCTATGGCGGCGTGGAGCAGTAATCATTGGGATTCGGTCGAAATTACGACGGTGCCCGTCGCCGATGGCCTGTATATGCTGATGGGTGAAGGCGGCAATGTTGGGGTGTCCGTTGGCGTCGACGGAACTTTTATTGTCGACGATCAGTATGCCGAGATGACGGATAAGATCGGTGCGGCGATAAAGGACGTGTCTGGCGACAAGGCGCGATTTTTGATTAACACCCACTGGCACGGTGATCATTCGGGCGGTAACGAAAACTTTGGTAAGGCTGGTGCGATAATCGTCGCGCATGAAAATGTTCGTGAAAGCCTGCTGGTAGAGAAATCCATACCTCTGTTTAATATGGTCAAGCCGCCGTCGCCAAAGGCGGCGTTGCCGGTCATTACTTTCAAGGATCAAATGAGCCTTCACCTCAATGGTGATGATCTGCACTTGCACCATGTCGCCAACGCCCATACGGACGGCGACGCGATTGTTCACTTTACGAAAGCCAATGTAATCCACACGGGCGATGTGTTTTTTAACGGGTTTTATCCCTTTATCGATACCGGGTCGGGTGGCAGCCTTGCCGGTATGATTGCCGCGTCAGAAGTCGTGCTGAAGCTCGCCGATGACAAAACCCGCATTATGCCTGGTCATGGGCCGCTGGCTGGCAAAGCCGAATTGCAGGCATACCACGATATGCTGGTGCGGGCTGAGAAGAGCATTCGCAAGCTGGTGGAAGCGGGCAAAACAGAAGACCAGGTGGTCGCCGCAAAACCCACGGCAGCGCTGGATGCGAACTGGGGCAAGGGCTTTTTGCCGCCGGATATGTGGGTGCGCATTGTCTACAGTGGCATGAAAAAATAACTATTGCCAGATCCGCGCACGGGTTAAGTCTTTACCGGGACAGTTGCGCAGGCAGCCAGGTAGTCAGCTGAGGCCAGACAGCGAGCATGATTAATAATAGAAGTTGCAGGCCTACAAAAGGTATAACGCCCCGGTAGATATCCCGCGTCAGGACTTCGCTGGGTGCTACGCCACGGAGGTAAAACAGGGCGAAACCGAAGGGTGGCGTTAGAAAGGAGGTTTGCAGGTTAACAGCTATCATTATACCCAGCCAGATAGGGTCGACGCCCATTGCCAGCAGGACGGGCGCAACGATGGGCACGACCACGAAGGTGATTTCAATAAAATCCAGGATAAAGCCGAGGACAAAGATCAAGGCCATCACACCAAGGGTGGCGCCAAATACGCCGCCGGGCATGCTGTTAAAAAAGGACGAAACCAGCTCCTCGCCGCCAAAGCCGCGAAAGACCAGTGAAAAGACCGCAGCGCCAATCAGAATCATGAAAACCATCGCCGTCACTTCCACGGTCGCTTCCATCACTTCGCGCAGACGTGCCAGCGACAGCTGCTGGCGCATTAGGGCAAGCACGGTGGCACCCATTGCGCCGACACCGGCCGCCTCGGTGGGCGTCGCGATGCCGCTTAGAATAGAGCCCATTACCGCGACGATCAGCGCTATCGGTGGTGCCAGGCTGGTGAGCAATCGGGCCAGCGACAAATGTTCCGCATGGTCGGCAGCGGGCGCGCTTGACGGCTTAAACCGGGCTACACAGAGCAGATACGCGCAATATAAGGCGACCAGCAATAAGCCTGGCACCAGTGCGCCGACAAATAAATCGCCAACCGACACCGTGCGAGGCGTAAATATACCCATACTCAACTGCGCCTGCGCATAGGCACTGGAAAGAATGTCGCCTAACAATACCAGCGCAATAGAGGGCGGAATAATTTGCCCCAATGTGCCCGTAGCGCAGATGGTGCCGCAGGCCAGAGCGGGATCGTAACCTCGCTTGAGCATGGTGGGCAGAGACATTAAGCCCATCGTCACCACGGTCGCGCCAACAATGCCCGTGCTCGCCGCCAGCAACATGCCGACGATAACGACGGAGACGCCCAGGCCGCCGCGCAACCGACCAAAAAGCTTGGCCATGCTGTCGAGTAAGTCCTCAGCCAGTTTTGATTTCTCCAGCATTACGCCCATAAAAATAAACAGAGGTACGGCGACGAGCGTATTGTTAACCATGGTGCCGTAGAGGCGATTTGGCAGGGCGTGCAAAAAGGCCATGTCGAAAACTCCCGCAGCGGTGCCAATCGCCGCGAAGATGAGCGCGGTGCCCGCCAGCGAGAAAGCCACGGGATAGCCCAGCATAATGACCAGACACACAGCCAGAAACATCCACAGGGGCATTAGTTCCATCATTGCATCAGGCCTGGGGGGATCGTGGTGAAGACGGGTTCAGCAGAATATGCAGGGATTTCAGTAACTCAGCCAGGCCCTGTAAGAGCACCAGAACGGGCATAACAAGCAACAGCGTTTTCAACAGATAAACCCAGGGTAGACCAGCCGATTCACCGGAGGTTTCGCCGACGGCCCAACTGTTGCTGACATAATCAATGCTCAGCCAGAAGATGACTACGACGACTGGAGCAAACAGTCCCAGTGTACCGATAAGGTCGACCCAGGCTTTCGTGCGCGGAGCAAACCTTTTATAGAAAATATCGACACGGACGTGTCCACCCCGTTTTAAGGTGAACGCGATGCCAAGCATAAACACGCAGGCGTGGAGATAGGTTACCGACTCCTGCAAGGCGATGGATCCAGATTGCAGCACATAGCGCATCACGACAACGGTGCAAGTTATCGCGATCATGGCAAGGGTTAGCCAGGCGATTGCTCTGCCGCAGTACTCAGTGAAGGTGTCGATAGCCTCAGTCAGGGTATTCACAAGTCGAGCTTCCGTTGTGCCGTTTTGTAAAACAGGGTTGCGTAAAACAGGGTTAATACTAAGACTGGGCGTGCCGGAAGCGGTAAAGCCAGGCACTGCCATACCAGGCGCAGTATTAGTTGGGTACAGTAAATTTGCTTGCCGTGAAAGTCATCCTCGCGACAGTCATTGTGCAACGATTACACGGTTCACAAAGATACAGGTTCCGCAAAAAAGGCTCATTATAAACCACGGACAGTCAGGCGCGTTGTCACAATACTGTCACACTCTGTTCATAAGCTGGTCACCTGGCTTCTCTACCCTGAGGGCTCTACACCCCATGTCACAGGAGAGCAAAGTGAAAAAAACATTAAACTGGTCAGGTCTGGCACTAGGCGTAACGTTGACAATGACGAGCGGCGCCGCGCTGTCGGCAGCACGGGACTATATCAGCGTTGTTGGTTCTTCAACGGTATATCCCTTTGCAACAGTGGTGGCAGAGCGCTTTGGCAGAAGCACGGGTCGTGCGACGCCCAAAGTAGAGTCAACCGGCTCCGGCGGTGGCTTGAAACTGTTTTGTCAGGGCGTTGGCACGGATCACCCGGACATCACCAACTCTTCCCGCCGCATGAAGCTGTCAGAGTTTGAACAGT
>JBFJZC010000025.1:0-17318 GCA_041622295.1 Porticoccaceae bacterium | reverse complement strand
GAAGCACAGGTTGTACGGGCGCTACGTGAAATTGATCAGACCCTTAAAGTAGTAAAATACGCTTACGAGAAAGGCGAAGAGCAGCAGGCTTTAACGAATCTTGCGGCCCGTCAGCTATTACTCCCTGATTTTTTGTTCGTTGTCAGCATGACTGATAAAGCCGGCTATGTCCGCGCAAGTACCGGAGCAACAGACGCCGCAGAAATGAGCGTTGCGAATGTGGCGAACGAGGACTACTTCAGATTTCAGCTAGACGAGGACGGGTTTGCCATAGGGCGACCGAGGCAGGACGAGAGCTCAGGCGAGTGGCAATTGGTGTTCAGTCGCGGGCTTGCTGACCCGGAAGGAGAATTCGCGGGTATCGTTATGGTGTCCGTTGGCATCGATTATTTTGTCAGCGGCTACGATATAGCGAAACTGGGTCAACAAGGACTGCTGGGATTACTTGGCACCGACGGCGTTTTTAGGGTGATGCGCACCGGAGAAACGGTCGCCTCTGGCGAGGTGGTTGATTACTCGACTCTGGTGCAGGAACTGGATGAAGACTCGGATGAAACGCCGTCATCCGTTATGGTGAATGGCTGGGACGGCGTCAAACGCTTTACCAGTGCCCGTAAACTTTATGAGTTTCCGGTGGCCGTTGTGCTGGGCTTGTCGTTTGACGAGCAAATGCAACCGGTCGCTGTGCAGCACCGGATTTACGTCATCAGAGCGGCGGCGGCAAGTGTCTCGTTGATCATCTTAATGACCCTGCTGGCGAGACTCAGCATGCAACTGCAACGCAGCCGACAACGGGCTATGGAAGAGCAGATCGCGCATGCGGAACAGGTTGAGCACCTGGCCTACCATGATGGCCTTACCGGCCTGCCGAATCGCAGCTTCTTCAGCAAACTACTCAGCCAGGGCATCGCCGAAGCTGGTCGCTACAACCGTAAACTGGCTTTGCTGTTTCTCGATCTGGATAGATTTAAACTGATTAACGACACCCTGGGTCATGATGTTGGGGATGATCTATTGAAGGAAGTGGCCGTGCGACTGCGGGAGGCCTTGCGGGAAACTGACATTGTCGCCCGCCTGGGGGGGGATGAATTTGTCGTTATCCTGCCGGAAACGAATGAGGCGAAATACCTCAGTGAAGTCGGCAAAAAAATTCTGCAATCGGTTGGCAGAGCTTACGAGCTCGCGGGACAAAATTTTCGCATAACCGTGAGTATTGGTATCAGTGTATTTCCTGCGGACGGTCAGGACGAGCAAACTTTGATGAAGAGCGCTGATATCGCCATGTACCATGCCAAGGATACTGGCAAGAATAACTTCATGTTTTACTCCGAAGAGCTAAACAAGGAATCCCTGCAGAGGATGGCCCTGGAATCGAGTTTGCGGGTTGCACTAGAGAGAAACGAGCTACTTTTGCACTATCAGGAAAAAAGGGATTTGCAGTCGAATCAGGTCACCGGTGTAGAGGCTCTGTTACGTTGGCAACATCCTGAACTCGGTCTGGTCGCGCCGCGACAATTTCTCCCCCTCGCGGAAGAGACCGGCTTGATCGTTCCTATTGGGAAATGGGTGATTGAGACGGCCTGCAAGCAGTGCGTGGCCTGGCAGGCGGACGGAGCGGCACCGCGTAAAATGGCCATCAACCTGACCGCTCGCCAGTTTGGCGACGCCCATTTGATTGCTGACCTGGCTGACGCGCTCCGCGTCAGCGGTATGGATCCTGGGTTGCTTGAACTGGAGATCACCGAAATAGTGTTTATGAGTAACATCGATAAGGCTGTTGAAATATTGACACGAGTGAAGGCGATGGGGATACGGGTTGCCATCGATAATTTTGGTACCAGTTACACATCGTTATCGACATTAAAACAATTTCAGTTTGACGCAGTAAAAATTGACGGATCGATTATTCGGGATTCTGTTACCAACGAAGAAGATCGTGCACTCACTGAAGCGATAATATCGATGGGCAAACGACTGGCTTTAACGGTGGTGGCGGAAGGTGTCGAAACGCTCGAGCAGGCGACATTTCTTCGTGACAGTCATTGTGATGAAGTGCAGGGTTTCTACTACGACAAACCGGCTCCCGCGAAAAGCAAATCAACAGGCCCGTCGTAGGGAAGTCCTGCACGGGGCTAGTTTTACGAGATAGTTTTACGAGATAGTCGGCCGAAAAACATCCCCGATTGCGTAAGGACGGCAGCGAGTGCCGCCAGGCTAATTTGTTGCGCGCATGGGGAGTGCGGCTGATCTAAAAACGATACCGTCAGTCACCAGTCATCAGGCCATGACGTCTCGTGGAGCGAGACTCGCCCATCCTGTACCAGCGGCTGGTAAGAGGCTCGCGCCCACCGGCCATTTTTTATCGTGCGGACATCATTCTTCGGGGGTTATGTCTGTTACGTCAAGACACCGCAGAGCCACTTCCTTACTACAATCCTTTTGAAGGCCCGATTATCCCTGATTTGCGACTTGACGCATCTGTTGCAACGTTGAGCACATAATTATGTGACATCCCCGGTCCCTGGTCGGGGCCCTGTCCGCTTCTCTGTGCAAGGACATTCCAGCCCTTATGAGGCCATCAAATGACCAAATATGGTCCAACTTGAGATTGCCTAATCTGCTGCTATTCTTAAAACCAATAACTATTTTCCTACACGGGGTATACAGGCATGGTCGAATACGCAGGACGAAAAAAAGGCAAGTTCTCATTAGGCGCACAGGCGCTGCCGCCAGAGTCGGAGCGCCCCCAGGAATTCTATGACGCGGTTAAGAAAAAATTTGCCGAAGAGCGGGATCTCAGGCTCAACTATCGCCCACAGGGCTTATCCAATTATACCTCGGAGCTGAGCGGCGAGCTGGCCCGCTACGGTGAGGACTCCTACAACCGAGAAATAACGCCGCGCGAGCCCATAAACGACGAGGTTGAAATACTGTTTATCGGCGGTGGGTTTTCTGCTTTGCTGACCTCGGTGAGGCTCCACGAAAAAGGCTTTAGAAATATCCGCATTGTCGAGCGGGCTGGCGACGTCGGCGGTACCTGGTACTGGAATCGCTATCCCGGCATTGCCTGCGATGTGGTCGCCTATGATTATCTGCCTTTACTGGATGAGACCGGCTATATACCCACCCGACACTACGCCACGGGTTTTGAGATTTACGATTACTGCAAATCCATTGCCAGGGATTACGATTTATACGATCACGCAGTATTCCAGACCACCGTCACCGCTACCGTCTGGAACGAAGAGGAAAAGCTTTGGCACGTAGCGACCGACCGTGGCGACCACATGAAGGCTCGCTTCGTCATTTGTGCTAACGGACCATTGACCAAGCCCAAGCTGGCCGCCATAAAGGGCATAGAAACTTTCAGGGGGCATTCCTTTCACACGGGTCGCTGGGACTACGACTACACCGGGCAGGATCTTGAAAACCTGTCCGACAAGGTGGTTGGCATAATTGGCACTGGCGCTTCGGCGGTGCAAATTATTCCCAACCTGGGCGAAAAGGCGAAGGAGCTTTATGTCTTTCAGCGTACGCCATCGACAATTGAAAGGCGTAAAGACTGGCCGACTGACCCGGAATGGGCAGCCAAACTGGAACCCGGCTGGCAGGCGAAGCGGCGGCGGAAAACCCTGGATGCTCAGTTGCTAACGGAAGAGCAGCGGGCCGCAAAAGCCAAAATCCCTCAGGAGGAAAAAGTCCGCCGACAGGAGAACGCCAATATTGATCACATGATGCGTATCCATGAGTGGATAGACGACATGGTGGAGGACAGGGACACCGCCGAATCACTCAAGCCCTGGTACATGTATATGTGCAAGCGGCCCACTTTCCACAATGATTACCTGCCCACCTACAACCGGCCCAATGTTCATCTGGTCGATACCCACGGCAAAGGCGTTGACGAGATCAATGAGGATGGACCGGTATTTGACGGCAAAACCTACAAGGTCGATGTGCTGATTTACGCCACCGGGTTTGAGGTTCAAAAAACCGGGGTGTTCAACACTATTGTCGGCAGGCAAGGTGTTAGTCTGGCCAAAAAATATGAGGCTGGCATCCGTACGCTACTGGGCATGCACAGTCACGACTTCCCCAATCTTTTCATCATGGCCGGTTACCAGTCATCGTTTCAGTTTAACCTCACCGATATGCTGGAATGGCAGGGTAAGCATATTGCTGCCTGCATGGATTACGCCCGCGAAAATAACATCCAGTGCATTGATCCCACTGCTGAAGCCGAGGAATGGTGGGTGCAGGAAGTTATCAAATTTCGTGGCACCACCAGCCGTAACGAAGAATGTACGCCGGGTTATTATAATTTTGAGGGCGAGTTCAATCGCCGTCAGGATGGTAATTACAACGGCGGTATTAATGAATATATCGCCCATATGGACGACGTCAGAGCACATATGGAGGAGAACTTTATTCTTAGCAAGGCCTCCGGGTAAATATTTGGCGCGCCTGGTAGTGCCGGGTAAGATCAACTCCCTACCGGGAGTCTAAAACCGCCTGGCAGGAAATCGCCGATAGCTACCCGCAGTATGTTGAATTCAAAGTGCAGGGAGCGATTTTACCTCCGTGTTAGGATAAAAATGTTGATTAGATTTTTACTACTGAACCAGGGGCATGGATTGAAAGCGCTTTATATTGAAGCCGCCTTGTAAAAGACGTTTAGCAACCAGGTCATGAACTAAACAGATAATCATCCCCCGTTGCCTTTTTATTCAGCATACCGGCCGTCGGCTAACTTTTCAGTCTCGCCTGTTTTCAGACCTCGCGCAGGCTTCTACCCCGCGTTTCGGTCAGCATGATCACGGATATCAGTGTTAATAACGAGGCAATCGCGATATAGATCGCTACATATATGGTGCCGAACTGACTCCACAAAGCTGTGGCGATAATCGGTGCGAAGGCCCCGCCGACAATCGCACCCAGCTGATAACCGAGGGACGCGCCGGAATAACGCACATGGGTGCTGAATAGCTCCGCCAATAAGGCGGCCTGAGGGCCATACATCATACCCATAAATATCTGCGCCACGCAGATGGCGAAGGTGATCCACAGGAAGCTGCCGGTATCGATCAATGGAAACAGCGCAAAGGCCCAGATGCCACCGAGGATGGCGCCGGCCATGTAGATACCGCGCCGGCCCATGCGATCGGAGTAGATGGCAGCGCCGAAGTTAGCCGGAATCTGCACGATCGATGAAATCAGCACCGCCGCTAACAGGAATTCGCGGGGCAGATTAAGCCCGCTGGGCTGGGTGCCGTAGGCTACTACGAACACCACTAATATATAAAAGGTCACCTGCACCGCAATAAATGCACCCGCAGCCAGCAGTATTTGTCGGGGGTGGGAGCGGATGACTTCGAACACCGGCGAGTGTTTCAGGTTCTGGTTACCTGGGGTGGGTCTGGCTTGCTGGCCGACATCTGTATCGGCTTGAACAAGTGCACCGCTTTGCGCCGCCTGATAGTTTTTCAGCTCCTTAAAAGCGGGTGTTTCTTCCAGGTGCAATTGTACATACAGGCTTAAACCGATTAACAAAACACTGGCCAGAAAGGGGATGCGCCAACCCCAGTCCTGGAACTGCTGGTCACTGACCAGCGCATTGACGCCCAGAAAAGCCAGGTTGGCGAGGATCATGCCGACCGGCGCACCAGCCTGGGCAAAGGCGCCGTAGTAACCCCGTCTATGGGGCGGGGCGTTTTCGGTCACCAGCAACATCGCACCACCCCATTGCCCGCCCACGGCCAGGCCCTGGGTGAAGCGCAGCAGGGTCAGTAACAGAGGCGCAGCGATGCCAATACTGGCGTAGGTGGGCAGACAGCCGATTAAGGTGGTGGCCACGCCCATCAACATCAGTGCGCTGACCAGAGCCGCCTTGCGACCGATGCGATCACCAAAATGGCCGAACACCATGCCGCCGATGGGGCGGGCGATAAAGCCCACGGCAAACGTGCCAAAGGCGGCAATAAGGCTGACCAGCTCGGGCATATCTGCCGGGAAAAATGCTGCGGGAAACACCAGCGCGGCCGCCATGCCGTAGATAAAAAAATCAAACCACTCGATGCTGGTGCCGGCCAGTGCGGTGAAGGCCACCCTTCGCATGCTGCGTTCCGGGACATCCGTATGGGCTGCTGTCATGGGCTATCCGTTTATTTTTCTAGTAGGGTGAGGTTAACAGCGTCGGTGGCGGCTGTTGGTCTTCCGCGCCTGGCTGGCCCTTGCACACCTGACAAATGGCGGAGTTGCTCTACGGGTCGATCGTCGCGCTGAGCAAGGCTAGCGCCTGTTTTGCGAACGCCCACATATTGGCTTCTCGGTCATTGTCACCGGTTGTTATACGCAGGGTTTTTTCCACCGGGCCGACAATGGCGATCCAGGCGGTGCCCGGCGGGTCCATGTAAGGATTGGCGCTGGGGCCACTGGCGCCGGTCTCCGCCAACGCCCAGGTGCTGTTCATCTTCTGGCGGATGGCGCGCGCGCAGAGCAGGGCATAGGCCTCTGTCGCCGGGCGAATGCCCTGTAATGCGGCCTTATCCAAACCCAGCAGTTGTTTTCGCGATTCGTGGGTGTAAATGGTGACGCCGCCCAGAAAGTAATCTGATGCGCCGGGCACGGCGACCAGTGCTGCCGATACCAGGCCACCCATGGACGATTCCGACACGGCAATGGTGCTACCCGCGTTTTTTAAGGCCCTGGCGGCGGCCTTTGCTAGTTCGTTCAGGCTATGCGGGCTCATCGCAAACCGCCTTAAGGCGTGGCGGAGTTATTCGGAGCGTCGATCACTGTAGCGCTTAGAATGCTGATCGAGCGCAGCGGCACATCCGAGCTGAAGGGGCCGCGTGCGCCAGTCTCGGAGTCGCCCATCTGGTTTACCACGTCCATGCCTTCAACCACTTTGCCGAACACGGTATAGCCCCAGCCGCGCATGGACTTGTCTTTGTGATCAAGGAAGCTGTTGTCTTCCAGATTGATAAAAAACTGTGCGGTGGCGGAATGGGGGTCATTGGTGCGCGCCATGGCGATGGTGCCGCGCAGGTTTTTGAGGCCATTGTCGGCTTCGTTCTGGATGGGGGGCAGAGTTGGTTTCATATTCAGGTTTTTATAAAACCCGCCACCCTGAACCATAAACCCTTTGATCACCCGGTGAAAAACCGTGCCCTCGTAGTGCTTGCTGTTCACGTAATTGACGAAGTTGGCCACCGTTAATGGGGCTTTTCCAGCGTATAGCTCGACCACGATATCGCCCAGATCGGTGGTCAGCTTGACGTGACTGGCTGCTGGCACAGGTGGCGGCCCGCCATTTATGGCGGGGGATGACCAGGCGAGGGGGGTTAACAGCAGGGTGAAATATAAGCTGGCGGTAATCATCAATCTCATCATGGTATTTCTCGGGTTTGCGTCGGTGTCGCGTTAGTGTTGCGCCAGTGAACGGCGAGTTAAGTTTGTAACTCGGGCAAATTAGCAAAATATTGTAAAGCCTGTGGATTGGCCAGCGCGTCGGTATTTTTAACCGGCCGACCGTGCACTACGTTGCGCACCGCCAGTTCGACGATTTTGCCGCTAATGGTGCGCGGTATATCCGCCACCTGAATAACTCTGGCGGGGACGTGGCGCGGCGTTGTGTTGGCGCGGATGGTCGCCCGGATGGTCTGGATCAGTGCATCGTCGAGGATGATACCTTCGCGTAGCACCACGAACAGTACCACCCGTATATCGTCGTCCCAGTCCTGACCGATGCACAGCGCATCGACCACGGCTTCGACCTTTTCCACCTGGCGATATATTTCCGCCGTACCGATGCGCACACCGCCGGGATTTAATACCGCATCACTGCGTCCGTGAATCACCACGCCGCCGTTGGCGGTCATCTCGCCATAATCGCCGTGGGCCCAAATGCCGGGCCAGGTGGCGAAATAGGCGCTACGGAATTTTTCGTTGTCGGGATCATTCCAGAAAGAGATGGGGCAGGAGGGAAAGGGTCGGGTACAAACCAGCTCGCCTTTTTCCTGGCTGACCGCCTGCCCCTGTTCGTTCCAGATCGCCACGGCCATGCCCAGGCCCAGGCACTGCAGCTCGCCCTCGTACACCGGCAAGCAGGGGTTGCCGAGTACGAAGCAGGAAACAATGTCGGTGCCGCCGGAGATGGACGACAGACAGACATCGGTTTTGACCTCGCGATAAACATAGCGAAAGCTTTCGTGGGACAACGGTGAGCCGGTGGACAGAATGGTTTTAAGAGCCGACAGTTGATGGCTTTGTTGTGGCTTCAGTCCCTCTTTCTCGATGGCTGCGATGTATTTGGCACTGGTGCCGAAAATCGAGATATTTTCCTCATCGATCATATCGAGCATGGCGCTGGGGCCGGGTGCGAAGGGCGAGCCATCGTAAAGTACCAGGGTGGCGCCGGTGGCCAGCCCGCTGACCAGCCAGTTCCACATCATCCAGCCGCAGGTGGTGAAGTAAAACAGTGTGTCTTCGGGTTTGAGGTCAACGTGCAGGACATGTTCCTTCAGGTGCTGCACCAGCGTGCCGCCAGCCGAGTGCACAATGCACTTGGGCACTCCCGTGGTACCCGAGGAAAACATGATATACAGCGGATGATCGAACGGCAGTTGTGCAAAATGCAGCGGTGGTGTGGCGCTGGTGACCTGCATGTCCTGCAGCAGACAGGTATTGGGTAAGTCTTCGAGGGCGATCGCCCCGGGCGCGTCGCGGTGAATGACGGGCACAAGCACCAGTTTTTCGATGGAGGTGATCTGCGCGGCGATTTCCCGCACCCGCGGCAAGGCGTCAATGACCTTGCCGTTGTAGTAGTAGCCATCGCAGGCAAACAATACTTTCGGCTCGATTTGCCCAAAGCGGTCCATCACGCCGTTGATGCCAAAATCTGGCGAGCAGGATGACCAGATGGCGCCAAGGCTGGTGCTGGCGAGCATGGCAATGACTGTCTCCGCCACATTGGGCATAAACGCGGCGACCCGATCGCCGACGCCCACACCGGCGGCGCTGAGGCCGGCGGCAAGCTGCTCGACAGCGGTGTACAGTTCCGCATACGTCAGGGTATGGCGTGCGCCGTTCTCCAGGCGCGATACGATGGCTGGTTTATTGCGCAGTTTGTCATCCTGCGCACAGCGCAACAGGTTTTCGGCAAAATTTAGACGCGACCCGGTAAACCAGCGGGCGCCGGGGAATTTATTTACATCGTCCAGGACGACCTGCCAGGGCGCACTCGCAGCAATATTTGTGTAGCGCCAGATGCTTGCCCAGAAATCCTCGCAATGCTCGACAGACCAGCGGTGCAACTGCCCGTAATCTTCACAGGCAACACCGTATTCGCGCTCGATAAAACGAATGTAGTCGATCATATTGGTCTGATTGATATGTTCAGCGCTGGGCTGCCACAGTGGTTTAGCCATGGGTTATCTCGGTAGTGCGGAAACGCGGTAGCGCAGAGGCGAGTTGGCAAGCCATATTATGTTGGTGAGGCGGTTTGAATGGAACGATTTGTCACGTGGATGAAACGATTTACCACCGGACCAGATTTAGCCGTCCGCATCCCCCGATGGTTTACTCGTCCAGATACTCAAAAACGCGTACAACCTTGCGCGCGCCCCGGGTATTGCTGGCAACGGAGGTAATGGCGTCAGCTTCTGCGCGCGTTACCAGCCCCATCAGGTAGACCACACCGTTTTCCGTGACCACCATGACCCGCGTGCTCTCTATGTCACGGTTTGCCAGTAGTTTGCTTTTTACTTTGGTGGTCAGCCAGTTGTCGTTGGTGCGGGCCAGCAAGGTGGTCGCGCCCTGGATTTGTAGTTCGTTGTAGACCTGCCTGACACCGCGGAAGTCTCGCGCTGTTTCGCCAGCCAGCGAACGCATTTCAGCCGATGGCACTTCGCCAGTCAGCAGGACTACTTTGTTGTGGGTATGTACATTGACATGGGAGGCGTCCAGTTGTGGATGGGCCTTTTTGATGTTGACGGAGATGAGTGTATCCATCTGCCAGTCGTCGATATCTGTGCCCAAAGATGTTCTGCCCGGATTCGGTCTTATGGGTTCGCTGGTCACCGCGTTGATCGTGTTGGTGCATCCGACCAAAGTAACGATTCCGGTTAGTAGCAGGCCAGGCCAGATTTTTGCCATCAGAGTGCTCCTCCAAACAGATTGCTTTCGATGAGTTCGCAAAGACAAAACAATGTCAGCAGATGAATTTCCTGAACGCGGTAAGGGTTGTCATTATTAACGTAGAGTTCCACGTCTGAATTCCTTAATTGATGAGCAATGGGTTCGTGGCCGGGTGCTGTTAGAACGATTATATCGAGTCCACATTGTTGTGCGGTGATTATTGCGGACAAAAGTGATTGCGTGGCCTGGCCCGGACTTATGGCGACCAGTATGTCCTGCCTGGCACCCAGGGCGCTAATCTGATTGCTGAATGGGTCGTCGGTGATATTGCGATCGTGAAAGTTTTGGCTCAAGACCAGTGCGGGCAGACCGGGTCGTTCCAGTCGTTGTCCGTGGAGCATGCAGTGCGCCAACGTACTGGCCAGCGGCGCTGACAAACCTTCGCCGCAGATCAATACCTTGCCACCCTGTAGTAGACAATCGGTGAGGAGTGTAGCAGCGTGGGCCAGAGGCAGGGTAAGTGAGTCAACATGCTCAATTTTAGCTTCAATACTCTGGTGAAAGTGATTGTCAATGAGATGCTCCATGGTTGCATCCGTATCGATCGGCCAGGTCTTCGTCACCAGCCGGTACCACCGCCAAAGGCGTCTCTGATCCATTGCGAGGAAATGTCCGGGGGACTTCCGCGTTGCTCAGTCAGGCATATGGCATCAAAACGGCAGGGTCTTGAATCACCTATTTTTTCTTTCTGCAGGTAGTGTTGCGACGCCCGTAGAATGCGTTGTTGCTTTTGTGGCGTGATGCTTTCACCAGGTGTGCCAAAAGTGCTGTTGCTGCGCAGGCGTACTTCGACAAATACCAGGGTATTGCCGTCCTCGGCAATGATGTCAATTTCACCCTGGCGCGTGCGGTAGTTGCGTGCGCGAATCGTGAGTCCATTGCGACGGAGTAAGTCGCAGGCTTGTTGCTCCGCAGCGGCACCACGTGACGGCACAGATTGTCGCGTCATCACTGTTCCTGTTGTATCAGTGGCGCAGGCCGAACCCTGTTGTTCTTGAACTCGCCCCACGGTTGGCTGCGTTTGACAAGGTTGCCAGCGGCAACGCTGAGGGTGCCGGTGTGGCCGAAAAACTGAGCCTCGGGGGATGCGCCCATCAGGGTAATCCGCTGATGTAACTGGTAAGCATCAATGCCAAGTGCGTAGAGGTGCCGGTAGGCTGACTGCAGGCTGTCATCGGGTATCAAACGGTCTGTCACCATGCCTGGCAGCGTCCAGGGCATGGCGCTAAAGCGAATACCCTCAAGATCTCTGTTGCCGCCCGGGTCTTCAATGCCAGTATATAAATGTGACGTTGCGTAAACCGGTAAATCATGGGCGTAGAAAAAATCCAGAGTGGGTTTAATTGAGCGGCCCTGCTCGGGCTGGGCGACCATGAATATCATATCGATATCCTGGCGTCGATGAACTTTGGACTCAATATTTTTGCCCAGTGTTCGTTGCAGTTTGTTGGCCCGGGTTTCGCTGTGATCAATCAACAGCGCTGGTTTTAAGATACTGGAAAAATCCGACTGTGTCAGCGAGTATGGGGTGGTTGAAACGATCGTGCCGCCGCGGGCCAGCCAGTCTTCTGTAAAGCTTTCGCGAGCCTTGTCCCCCCAGCTCGTCGCCGGGGTTATCAACAGGGCGGAACGACGTCCTTCCAGCCACGCACGCTGTGCGACCTGCTGTGCCTCGTCGACAACGGATAAACCAAATTGGTACAAATTGGCGTGGCTAATACCGCCAGGAACGGTGTTTGCTGAGGCCCTGGTTTCAGTGTCGAGATAATTCAGGGCGAGCACGGGTATCGGGAGATTGTCGAGAGCGGCCAGTTCAGCAAGACTTTCCTTGCGCAGCGGCCCAATGACGATTTCGGCAGCGTCGGCAATGGCCTGCTGGTAAAGGGTGGTGATATTTTGTTTCGTGGTATCGTAAACACGCACCGAAGGGGTTTGTGCGCCGTTGGCCAGATTGTCGTAGTAGGCCGCCAGAAAACCGTTGCGGATGACAGTTCCCGCCTGACCGTAGTTGCCGCTCAAGGGCAGCAGCAGCGCAATGCGGGTCGGTAATGCGGCCGCGGCGGCCTGCTCGGCACGTCCGAGGCTCGGTGGCGGGAAAAAGATTGCTGGGTGGGCGGGCCATTGTGCTCGCCACTGGTTTATACGCTCTCTCTGGAGACGTACATCCCCGAGACTCTGTCGGGTCGCCAGGGCGAGCTGGTACCAGCCGCGCAACTCCATGCCCTTCGCATCAGTAGCATGGTGCAGCAAGGTGTTATCCGGTGCCTGGCTGAGTATTTGCCAGATTTTTGTGTGGGTATTTTTGATGGCGTCGGGTTCTTTCAGTAGTCGCGATAGCTCGACATACTCTACTACCGCGGCGTCCTCCTCGCCGAGCAGGGAAAACAGATCGCCGCGTTCGCGGCGCAGGCTAATTTGTGCTGACTCAGGCAGAGTGGGGAGAGCAGCCATCAGTTGTGCGCCGGTCAAGTGCTCACGAGCGCGGAAATGATCGTTATTGGCCAATAAAATGCGTGCATAAAGTAGTGTGTACCGCGCAAAGGCTTCTGTCGGCAGCTGTTTACTGTCGAGTCCCCGCAGAACCTCTTCGGCCCGCGATCGGTCGTTAAGGTCGACATATTTTTGGGCGGCGTTGAGCAGATGAATTTCTTTGGCGGGAGATGAGCTGGTGCTGGCAGCCTGCAAAGACTTTTCAGCCTGCTGAGCCAGCAATTGCTCGGTGCTGTATGCTTGTTGTGCCGGTGGTATGGACTGCTCTGCGCAACTAGCCAGAACGAGTGCAACCAGAGCGAGAAAAACGTAGTTAATACTTAATTTTAAAGGCATCTTGTATCTATGGCCGGGACATTGTTTGTAGTGGCGACGCCAATTGGCAATCTCGGCGACATGGTACCCCGCGCCATAGAGATACTCCAGAACGTTGATCTGATTGCCGCGGAGGACACCCGTCGTAGCGGGCAGTTACTCAGACATTTCAATATTGCGACGGAGCTGGTTTCCTATCACGATCACAGCGCCACTGGTCGTATGGACCGTCTCCTGGCGGCGCTGGAGCAAGGTGATGATGTGGCGCTGATCAGCGACGCGGGTACGCCATTGATATCCGATCCCGGTTATCGTCTGGTGCGACGGGCGCTTGAGCAGGGCTGCCAGTTGCGCACGGTCCCCGGTGCCTGCGCGGCCATTGCGGCGCTCAGTATCGCGGGTTTGCCGAGTGATCGTTTTGCCTTTGAAGGGTTTCTGCCCGCCCGTAGCACGCAACGGAAAAAAGCGCTCCAGGCGCTGGTGAGCGAGCCACGGACACTTATATTTTACGAGGCGCCGCACCGTATCCTCGCGACAGTTTTAGACGCTGGCGAAATCTTTGGTGGCGAGCGTGAGGCCGTTGTCGCCCGAGAGTTAACCAAGACTTACGAGACTGTATTGAGCGGTTCTTTGAATAAACTGGCAGCTGAACTCGGCAGTGACCTGAATCAGCAGCGCGGTGAAATCGTGTTGCTGGTGCGCGGTTTTGACGGCGTTGTACTGAGTGATCAAGCGGCACAGGAAGAACGGGTGTTGAAAGTGTTGCTGGCGGAGTTACCCACCAGGCAGGCCGCAGCGCTGGCCGCAAGGATTACCGGTGGCTCGAAAAATGAACTCTACAGGCAGGCCTTAAGTCTGAGTCAGGGCGGCTAGATTACATTGGCTTTCGTCACCGGCATCTTGCCGGGGTGCCTGGTTTACCGCGCTGATTAGTTGTTATAGCCCTCGTTTGTCGACCTGATGGCTAGCTCTTGTGAAGATTCATCCAGGTGGCGATCGCTGTACCGATCTCATCCGGCGAGTCTTCCTGAATAAAATGGCTGCCCTTGACGGTTACTTCAGTCTGATTTGGCCAGCTTCGACAAAATTCCCTTGCCGTTCCGCGTAAAATGGCGCCGGGGTCGGCATTGATAAATAATTTGGCGACGTCGCTTTGCTGCAACCAGGCGCCGTAATTGTTGACGATGTTCACCACATCCTCAGGTTCCCCTGCAAGAGGAATCTGTCGTGGCCAGCTCAGTGTTGGACGGCGGTCCTCACCTGGCTTGAGAAAGGGCTTGCGGTAGTTAGCCATCTCTTCGTCGGACAGCTTACGCATGACTGCGCCGGGTAGCACCTGTTCGATAAACACATTGTTTCTCAGTACCATTTCTTCGCCTTCTGGCGAACGGAAGCCTTCAAAAACGGGGCGAATCGAATGGGGCCACTCGTCCCAGTTGAGGGGTTTCACCACCGCCTCCATATAGGCGATACCTTTGATGGCGTCGCGATGGCGATTAGCCCAGTCAAAGCCGAGTGCTGAACCCCAGTCGTGCACCACCAGGGTGACATTACTGGTTACACCCAGTTTACTGAGCAGGGCATCCAGAAACTCGCGGTGCTCGACAAAGCGATAGCTGTCATGACCCGATGGAGATAATTTGTCTGAGTCGCCCATGCCGATAAGATCCGGCGCGATACAGCGGCCCAGCTTTTCGCAATAAGGTATGATGTTGCGCCATAGATAGGACGATGTTGGGTTGCCGTGGAGAAAGACGATGGGGTCGCCGTTACCCACATCCACGTAACTCATGTTGTAACCCTTAATAGCCACACTTTTCTTTTTGTAAGGCATCTGCGCAGAAACCATGGGTCACCCCTCCCAATCATTTTGATTTTTATGAGGCCGATTTTTACTCGGCAGTTGCCTGGCAACAATACCATTGTCTAAAGCTTTTCTAAAAGCAGCGTAAGGAGTATGGACCATTTATGACCATTGATGAACTGATCGCCCTGCTGACACTGGAGCGCCTCGAAGTAAATTTATTTCGTGGTTTTAATCAGGATATCGGCTCGCCCAATGTCTTTGGCGGACAGGTACTCGGACAGGCCATGGCGGCGGCATCAGCCACCGTTGAAGGCCGCGGAATACATTCCTTCCACGGTTATTTTTTACGCCCCGGGGACAAGGCTTCGCCCATTGTTTACGACGTGGATCGCATCCGCGATGGCGGTAGTTTTACGACGCGTAGAGTTGTTGCGATTCAGCATGGCAAGGCTATTTTCAGCGCGTCAATGTCGTTTCAGCGAGGCGAGGAAGGTTTGTCTCATCAGTGCGAGATGCCGGTCGTGCCGCCCCCCGAAAGTTTGTCATCGGAGCAGGAAATCAGGATTTCCAGGGCTGAAATGTTGCCGGAGGATCAGCGCGAGTTCTTTGTCAGTGATCGCCCCGTTGAGATGCGCCCTGTGCAACCGGAAGAGCTCTGGTCGGCAGACAGTCACCCGCCGGAGCAGATGTTCTGGATGCGATCCATGTCCGCAGTCGAAGTACCCCTCGCGCTGCATCAGGCCATCCTGGCGTACAGTTCTGACTTTTATTTGATGGGCACTGCGCTGCGGCCCCACGGTAAACAATTTATTCGTGGTGAAATGCAATCGGCCAGCCTCGATCATGCCATGTGGTTTCATCGGCCGTTTCGCATTGATGAATGGCTGTTGTATGTGATGGATAGCCCCACAGCCTCAGGTGGCCGCGGGCTTAATTTCGGCAAGATTTATACACGCGACGGCGTACTGGTGGCCTCCTGTGCCCAGGAAGGGTTGATCCGTGTCTTAACCCCGGAGGCGCAGTAAAACTGGGTTTTCAGTGGCAGTGGATAATTTCTCAGATTGCTCGTTAGCCAGTGCGTGAAGAAAAGCCGGCGCAATATCCGCACCGGCCTGGTCCTGGGCCTTGAGGCTGGCAAGTCGTCGTACTAATACTTACCGGACGTAGAAAAGAATTTCTTCGGATTGGCAACCATCATGGTATTGATGTCAGCCTGGCTGACGCCAGCTTCGGCTAAAGCGGGCAGGACATCCCTTGGCACGTGCTCGTAACACCAGTTGGGCGCAAATTTTTCGATGTATTCGCCGTCAAAGAAATCCTGAAAGCTACAGGAGTCATGGGAAATGACCATTTGCCCGGCATAACCCTTCTCACACAGCGTCGCTACGGTTTGCACGCGCTTGTCGGTGGGGAGGTAGGCCTCCAGTCCGAAGCGGTCCATGCCGATAAAACAGCCGCTGGCCAGTATCCCTTCGAGGTAAGCAATGTCCGTGGAGTCGCCCAGGTGACCAATGACCACGCGGCTCATGTCGACACCAAACTCCTTGAAGGCGGCGACCTGATCGCGGGCGGAGGAATTGGCGACCGTGGTGTGGGTAGAGATCGGCGTACCGGTCTCCCGGTGTGCCAGCGCGGAGGCTTTTAACAGCTTTTTGTTAAAGTCATCAACGCCGGTGTGGTCGGTGGCGCACTTGATAATAGCCGCCTTAATACCGGTATCCAGAATGCCTTTGGTGATATCGCGAATCATGTATTTTGACAGGTATTCAGCATCCCAGCCGTGCATCCAGGGCTCCTCTGTCCAGTAAAAGCCGGTAGGGCAAATGACGTTCACACCGGTTGCTTCCGATACGGCGAGGATGGAGTGGATATCGCGGCCCAGGTTGATCGGCGTTAGATCGACGATAGTCTTGACGCCTCGTTCCTTGGCCTTATTCAGCGAGGTGACGGCTTTTGGGACTTCTTTTTCAATGTCGACGTAGTCGTCGTAATTGGCGCGCATATCCCAGTCGGCGATGATGATATGTTCGTGCATGAGGCACATGCCGATATCTTCAACGTCGATGGGTCCCATAGCGGTTTCTACTTTTGGCATGTGGGTACTCCTGCAGGTTGTGGTTAGTTGTTTGTGACGGTTGGTAGTTTAGTTACCGCAAAGTCGCGAGCAAACCTGCCACCGGGTCAGGTCGGACAATTCGTTTTTAGTTGGCTGATAGTAGTTTATTTTTTCAACGGGTAGAAGCACCGTTGTTTATCAGCCATAGCCGCGGCCGTTACTGGCCGGGAGATTCGTGATAACCTGCGCCCGGGAGTCGGCCGAGCAGTCGCTGGCCCGGTAACTCGCTGGTTCCATATTGGGCTGGTGGGACCGGGACGGAGGAAAGTCCGGGCTCCATAGGGCAGAGTGCCAGGTAATGCCTGGGGGGCGCGAGCCTACGGAAAGTGCCGCAGAAAATATACCGCCTAAGCAGTTCGCTGCCGGTAAGGGTGAAATGGTGCGGTAAGAGCG
>JBFJZC010000024.1:0-17554 GCA_041622295.1 Porticoccaceae bacterium | reverse complement strand
CGCACGTTCAAGCCGGTCAAACTGGATGCTTTGGGATATTTCATCGGCAAACTTCTCCGAACTCAGCAACCTCAATAAAGTAAACGCGGCCTGGTAACTAACCGGCCCGCCGTTTGAGGGGATCTCCTGACATAATAATTTTCCTCTTTTTATTTTTTACCAACTTATTAAAGTTTTACCGGTTTGCTCGTCGGCTTAGAAAAAGCGCCGTGTAATAAAATGTGACGTGGTACAGCATAAACATCCCCGCAATAACATGAACCGACACAAATTGAAATACGTAGTAATAAAAATTGTGTCGGAAACGTCCAAACCTGGCGTATTCCGTAGAATAGGTGTCTTCTCCGTCACCGCCAGACCCCAAAAAAAGAGCTAGCAGGCCCATAAAAAAAAAGAATGCAAGCTTATATGTATGGCTGCGATGAAAATGGTCATCAGTAAAGTATCGATACTTTCTCTGGCCACTTAAAACACCTAAAACGACACCAAAAATGATGACGCCCTTCATCGGCAAGTAAAACACTGGTATGACGCACAGCGCCCTGTCAACAAAGCGTATTTTCTCCTCCACCAGTCCCTGATGATTGATAACCAATCGCCATGAGGACAACTCTTTAATCAACCCCGAAACCAGGGAGGATTCGCACAATCGCGTGTAATCGACACTCGTTGCAATTTCAATTATTAAATAAGTTAAAATGATGGAGGGCCATATACCCTTAAAAAACGGCATAGAATGCGCAAACTGTTCCGGAAAAAATTCGTAATAATCGTTTTTCATACTTACTATGCTTTTACCGTTCCCTAATACTTTCCTGCTTATACTTTACTAAAGGACTCATAAAATACTCGATTAACCGGCGGCTTCCTGTAAATCCCTTACTGCACCAGAACCCTTTAAATCCGGTAAATGCTGCAACTCTGTTGGAACAGCAATGGTATCGGGAAATTCGCGGTAAAACGTATTGGCGGCCAGGTCAAGACTAGCGGCAGAACCAGCTACTCCCTCTGCGCCCGTTGTATAGGTAAAAGCCCCCTGAGCAGAAGCAATATTGGCATTGCCCACATCAAGCGTACTAACCTCACTCGCGGTGCCGATGCTGGCAATGCCCAAACCACTTAAGGTAAACAACTCGCTGCCCTGGCTGACACCATCTGCACTGAGGTCGCGCCATATCCTTAGGTCGGCGAACTGGGCGTCCGCTGCATCTACCAGACCGTCGCTGTTGGTATCAAAATCCCCCAAAGCGTCGAAACCGTTAACGGCAACCGTGCCATCCGCCTTGGGGGTGTTATCGCCAAACAGTTCGCCGCCATTGTCGATCAGGCCATTGCCATTGCGATCCAGCACCAACATACCATCGGCGGCGCCAATCCAACCGGTACCGTGTTTAATGCCATCACCATCGTGATCAAACAGCACCGAGCCATCGGCGGCGATGGTTTCGATACCGTCGCCATCAAGGTCTAATACCAGGGGGTCGCGGCGAGGTACCCAGTCAAAAGCGCTGTCGAAATCAAACCAGACGCTCGTAAGAATAGCTGGATCAGCTGACTCCGGGAAAATCAAAGGCTCGGAAATCAGCTTTTCTCCCCACTGATCCAGCCAGTCACGCATCGCATCATATTGGCCATCTTCGTCAAAAAATAAGTCGTCAGACAATCCCCCTACAAATATCCCGACGGCAGTTGCTACCAATCCCGCAGGAGTAACTTTTCCACCTTGAGCTAATAGTTTCGCCACATAAGCTGCTAAAGCAGCGCTCGCAGCACTCCCGGCGAAATCGAATACTCCTTCTGGCCCCTGTTCATGGTATGCAGCAGTTGCAACCATCAGGTCAAACATTCGTGATTAGGGGGTGCTAACCCATTTATCCAGCGCCTCAACTGAGGCGGTGTCACCTGAAGCGCGAATTGCATCGCCTACTCCGGCGTAGACTGTGTCTAAAAACTTTTGAGTTGCTTCGCTTGCTTTAGACCAAGTGATTTGATCAGTGCTATCGGCAGTGGTAGTCATCCTTTATCTTCCTGAGGTGAGTTGTAAAACTTAATGATTTTGAAGGCTTGAATTCGGATAAATGCCAGATGCATGCCTATAATGAAATAGTTGGCAAACATAAAATTTACTGTCCACATACACAGCCCGAATACATGTTCGTCTAGACCAGCCACTCCTATCGAAGGCCGCTTTGAAGGTGTTGCATCGGTATTTAGGTACATAAACCAAAAAATACCAGTCACGATAAGCAGCCAACAAACAGCGAGCAAAAGACCTTTGGCTAAACCATCTTTGAAAATATTAGAACCCTCAAGCGCCCACTTCTTTGAAAATAGAGCTGCGAGCAGGGCGGCCGGCACACCAAACGAAAACCAGACAGCGTAGATTGCTGGCATTTCGTTTCGGTATGCGACGGTGTTGTAAGACCAGGCTGTTGTAGCCGGTATATAAACAACAAACCAGTCCACGACTTTTTGCCACCACCCCGGATACTCTTCTGGCCTCAAAAATATCGCCAGATAAACAATAATAGGTAACTCTATTACCGTCAGTAAAACCAACGCCCGCTTCATGTAACGATCAGCACGTTCGGAACCGGCGAGCAAGTCAATAATCGGCAAGACGAAGGACATCACCTCTCCCTAATACTTTCTTGTTTATATTTTAATAAAGGACTCATAAAATATTCGATTAACCGACGCTTCCCCGTTTTTATTTCAACATTAACACTCATGCCAGGCCCGAGATTCACCCATTTGCCATTAACCAGCATCCTGGTTTTGTCAATGAGCACTTTTGCTTTGTACACCAGCCCTAAATGTTCGTCGGCAATGGCGTCGTTAGACACGCTGATTATTTCAGCATTGCGCGAGAACAAAGTATCCGCCAGTACGAGCCCTGGCAATAGCGGGAAGTGGGATGTCTTTGAGATTTCGTGTGTCGACTCTAGCGGCCCTGGCTTTGAGCCTGATATAAGCCGCAGCCCGCAGGATTTCGGAATTCGAGAAGGGGAGATCGGATTTGCCAAACTGATGACGCAACGCGCTCGGCTCGGCAGCTACCTGATGAAACCGGGCGAGAATACATAGACACATACAACCTGTGTCTCGATTATCGTCGTTCGCACTGTTCGGTTCCATCCCCTGTATCTCTCATCCTTGAGGTCAATGTCGCTTTACGGTTTTTGCTATTTCTTGCCTCGGGATTATGGACAAACTTTTGTGAAGATGGAACCCCAGCAAGTATTTTTTCCATAACTGTATCCTGGGTGGTCAACAGCCTTGCTGTGACGCACATTGAACCTGGCCGCATAAAACGGGTTAACGTCCGGTAGCACAGTGGCAGGACTATGAACCCGCCCATAAACTGTGCGACGATAAAACGCTCTGCGGAAGATTCTAGTGAACAAAGCCAAGAGATGAAAAACCTGTCCTCAAAAGTAGCTGTTGTTACCGGCGCTGCGTCCGGCATAGGCCAGGCGCTATGTGTTGAGCTCGCCAGACACGGGGCCCATATAGCCATGTGCGATGTCGATGAGCAGGGTTTGCACACCACCCAGAGCCTGGTGGCGGGCTTTGCTACAAAAGCGACCACCCACAAGGTGAACGTTGCCAATCGCGCCGCGATGGAACAACTGCCCGCGCAGGTGTTGGCGGACCATGGTCATATCCACCTTGTTATCAATAATGCCGGTGTGTCCTTTATGGATACCGTAGAACATGCCAGCATCGAGGATTTTGAATGGCTCAAGGGCATTAATTTCTGGGGTGTGGTTTATGGCAGCAAGTTTTTTCTGCCCCATTTGCTCCGCGAAGCAGAAAGCCACCTGGTGAATATTTCCAGTTTATTCGGCTTTATCGGTGTGCCCAGTCAGGCGGGCTATTGCGCGAGCAAATTTGCGGTGCGAGGGTTTACAGAGTCCTTGCGACAGGAAATGGTCGGGCGACCTATTGGCATCACTTCCGTTCACCCCGGCGGAATCGACACCAATATTGTCAGCAACAGCCGTTTTACCCAGGGTTTTAACGTCAGTTCCCAGGAGGAGCTGGTCGGGCACTTTAAACGCATGGCCATTACCAGCCCGGCGCAGGCGGCCCAGACTATTGTTGAAGGCATCATTAAAAACAGACCCCGTGTCGTAGTTGGGCGGGATGCCAAACTGTTTGACTGGGTACAGCGCGTGCTGCCCGTTCGTTATGCAAACGTTTTTGCGCTGTTGACACCCAAACCGCGCTAACTTGGCGTCTGCATCGTCTGGCTCACTCTGTCTGACTCACTCTGTCTGACTTACTCTGTCTGACTTACTCTGTCTGGCTTTCTAGGGCACTTGGCCAGATGGCCGCTGTACTCCCCGCCGCCCACTTTCGATAATCCTGTTGATAAAGACAACAACTCTAATGATCGATCGGGGGATACCATGACATTTTTATCAGACCCATCCACGCGTCTTACCAAGTGGCGCATTCACACGCTGGCGAGCGGAGTATTGTTGAGCATAACGGCTAACACCTGGAGTGCGGACTTTTCTCTGGAAGAAATCATAATCACCGCGCAGAAGCGTACGGAATCGCTTCAGGATGTACCCATTTCGGTCAGCACCTTTACTGGCGAGAAGATGGAGAATGCTGGTGTTAACAACCTCGGCGAAATGTCGGCCTACATCCCCAATTTTCAACAATCTGTATCGCCGATCGGCTCCTACATTGCCATTCGGGGCATCAGCTCGGGCCTGAACTACGGTTCTGAACAATCGGTGGTGCCCTATATGGATGATATTTCCCTGGGGCGCTCAATATTGTCGCGGATACCCTTTATGGATCTCGAGCGAGTTGAAGTCCTGCGCGGCCCACAGAACGTGCTATTTGGCAAAAACTCCATTGGCGGCGCGCTGTCCATGATCACCGCAAAACCCACCGAAGAGTTTGAAGGTTCCGTCCAGGTGGAATACGAACCGGAATACAACCAGCAGGAGCAGGTGCTGGTGCTTTCCGGACCGCTGACAGAACGCCTGCGCGGCCGCCTGGCGGTGCGCCATGCCACCGACGACGGGTACTTTCAGAACGACATCTCGGGCAACGATGAGCCCGAGACCAAAGAACTGGGTATTCGCGCGACCATCGCCTGGGACGTGACCGATAACTTCGAAGCCATTCTTAAAGTAGAGCGGGATAAATACGATTTCGATGGTCGACCCGAAGAAATTCTTTTTGCTTATGGCACCACAGCCACCGTAAACCCCTTTGCGGGACTCGGCATTCCGGTTGGCGCCACCTACCCGCAGATTGCCCAGAGCATTGGCGCACTTGTCGGCCATGCCACCGGGCAAAACGGCCATGTCTATCACGTCAGTCGAATTTGCTCGGCCAGATCAATAAAACTGTCTGTGATATAAGTCCAGTCCCCTTCCGGATAGATTTCCGCCGCGTCAAGATAACTCACGCCCGGTTCGGGGTTTCCAGGTTTGACGACACCACCAAACTCATTGGGCCGCATAACAAACGCGGTTTGCATGCCGTGCCCTGCGGCATAGGGCAGCTCTGCCTGGTGAGCCGCAACCATACAGACCTCTTCAGGTTGCACGCCCAGCGCCGCGACGGATTTGAGGTAGACATCGGGATGCGGCTTGTATAACTGGGCCACGGACGAGCCGAGAATAATGTCCCAGGGCAAACCCGCGAAGCGCGCCAGGTTAACCATATCCACATAGTTGCCGTTGGACACCGGCGCAATAATAGCCTGACCTTTAAGCCGGTGTAGACCCTCAACCGCGTCGGGCCAGGGGTCGAGCCGATCCCACACGGTGGTCAGCTCATCCAGCTCCTGGGCAGTCACCGTGCCGGGGAAATGTTCTTTCATCACCACCTCAAGATTGTCTCGCTGAATATCCCGCAGAGGGCGAAATTCCGACTCCGTCACTGCCTGCTTAAAACAGGTCATGGCATAAGCGGTGCGCCAGGCGATGGTCATGACTCTGACATCACATTCAACACCGCGCTGCCGAGCAAAACGCTCAAACTGCCGGGTCATCGGCCCGTAGAAGTCGCACACCGTACCGTAGGTATCAAAAACCACGGCCCGCACTTTGTATTCACCCTTGCGTGGGCTGGCTTTACTGCCAATTTTGATGGCGCTGAGTAATTTTTTAAGGTCGGACATATCGTCACCTTTCCGAAGTAATATTTTTAGTAAGCCAAAACCTCAGGCCTTTTCAGTTGGCGAAAAAATTGCTGCGTATTCTGGAGGATATATTCAGGATCCAGCTGGAAACCAGTACAACGCAATCATTGCCCCGCCAACACCAACGACCCACACATCACACGCCAGACGTAAGGCGAGCGGGGCGTGACGGACCTCCATAAAGTAGCCAATAACAAAGCGTACTTTTATAAAGGCAATAATCATCAAAAGGGCGGTGAGGGTTTTGACATCCCGCACAAAAAATGCGGAGCCACCCGCTCCCATCCACCAGGATAAACCCGTTGCCAGCATCAACAGGGTCCACACCAGCGTCGCGGGGTGACGAACCAATGAATCATTCATACGCTTTATTTCATAAGATACAAAAGAGGGAAGAGCACAATCCACAGCAGGTCGACCAGGTGCCAGAAACTGGCGCCGCTCTCTACTGCAACCATATCTTGTCGACTAAATGTGTGTGCGCGGGTTTTTACTATTAGAAAAATCAGCACACCCATACCAATCACCACATGCAAAAAGTGCAACCCGGTAAAAATATAGTAATACATGAAAAATTCGTTGCTGGTGATGGTTAAACCAGCCGCAAGTTTTTCGCTGTACTCAACAACTTTAACGACAGAAAATCCGCTGCCGCAGAGTAATGCTAAGCCAAAATACTTTGCTGCCCGCCTGCCATGATCGGCTCGAGCGCTCTCTACAGCCATTACCACAAACCAGGAGCTGGCCAGTAATAACAGTGTATTAAACGCTCCATAATTCTGGTTCAGCGCCTTCTGTGACTGCGTGTAAAGTTCAATATCGAACCCGCGATAATAAACAAATACCAGAAAAAACAGGCCAAACACCACCATATCGCCGAGGATCAGTACCCAGATACCCACTTCTCCGGGCACATGATTTTTCGAGGACGACACCATAGAACGCCTGGCGTCTACCTGGACAGGCAAGTTGGCATCAGGCTGTCTGCGCCGTATGTGATTGCGCCTTTATGGTCTTGAGCAGAGCCAGAAACATCACCAGAAACCAGGCGAAAAATATAATCAGCGGCAACCAGAATGCCAGCAACCCATTCCAGGCAAAGGGACCCACTTTAAAAAAAGTAATCAAGCCACCGGGGATGAACAAAATGGCGACCCAGATATTGAAGTAAGCGAGCCAGCGGGGGAATACTGGCACCGCGCCCTGGTCGGAGAAAATCGCCAGGGCAATCACCAGGTTTTGAATAAACGCTGGCGAAAACGTCATAATAAACAGTAGCCAGCCAAAATCGTTCATCAGCAACATTAACTCGGGGTCCCGATCTGGACGGAATGCCACCGTGGTCCAGATTAACGGCGGCAGTAACAGAACAACAATACCAACGGCACCAGCGACCAGCTGGGTGTAGGTCAGCACCGGGAACTCGCCCTCGATACGCTTCAATTGCACGGCGATAACAGCCACCCAGGGCGCAGTTAGCGCCGCACTGATCATGGTTAACATTAACCCGAAGCGAATGGCGTTGGTGTTCTGCTGGTAGAAAGCCGCCACCTCGGTGGAGGTCAGGGTCGGCGACATCGGCGGCACATAGCTGGCGATAATCCACCACCCCAGGGTAAACAAAACCACAAAGCCAACGCCGCACCATGCACAAAACAACTGGGATTTAGTATTCATACTGTTCTCACCAACTTTATTAGTTATTGTTGGCGTCTTACCCTGCCCTGTTCATACCGGTAACACGCCGTAGCGCAAGCGCCGACCGGATTGGCAAACAGTTTTACGCCGCCAACTCGGCTGCCCCTGAATCACACGTTTTCGCGCGACAGATTGCCGCGCGATATTTCAGGGCTTGACCACATGCAGAACTTGACGCCATATCGAAGTTGACCGCATGTAGAGTTTGACTGCATGCACGGCGTGACCCCACCAAAGCCACGTTACATTTGTAGTGCTTTAACTTCCAGATAGTCGTCCAAAGCATAAGGCCCATGTTCGCGGCCGTTACCGGACTGCTTGTAACCACCGAACGGCGCCATCATATTAAAGCCGCCGCCATTAATAATGACATTACCGCTACGCAGGCGTCGGGCGACTTTTCTGGCATGATCCTTATCATTCGACCACACGCCGCTGGACAGGCCATAGACCGTACCATTGGCGATGCGGATAGCGTCTTCTTCGTCTTTGTAAGGAATAATGCTCAGCACCGGCCCAAAGATTTCCTCCTGAGCGATGGTCATATCTTCCCTGACCCGGCCAAATACAGTCGGTTTAACGAAAAACCCTTTCGGCAGGTTTTCTGGTTGTTCTGGCCCACCACACAACAGCTCTGCACCTTCTTCGACACCTTTGCTGATGTAGCTGCGCACTCGCTCCTGCTGAACTTTAGAAATCAGCGGCCCCAGTTTCGCGGCGGGGTCGTCGGACGCGCCAAGGGCCAGGCTTTGCGCCACTTCGACTGCACGTTTGGCAGCCCTTTCGTACTGCGCTTCCGGCACCAGCATGCGGGTATGGGCGGCGCAGGTCTGGCCACTGTTAAAGTAGCAATCATTGACAGTCCCGCGCACAGCGTCGTCTATGTCGGCGTCATCAAGAATTACCGAAGCGGACTTGCCGCCAAGCTCGACCACTACGCGCTTTACCGTATCGGCGGCCAGCTGAGCAACGCGTTTACCGGCGCGGGTGGAACCGGTAAACGACACCATGTCGACCTTTGGGTGGCTTGCCAGTGCCTCACCGACCACAGCGCCAACACCGGTAATAATGTTAACCACCCCCGGTGGAAAACCGGCTTCATCGACCATCTCGGCCAGCATAAAAGCGGTGAGCGGCGCGACTTCGCTGGGTTTAACTATCACCGTACAACCCGCTGCCAATGCCGGGCTTACCTTGGCCATAATCTGATGCAGGGGATAGTTCCAGGGGGTGATGCAGGCCACCACCCCAACCGGTTCCTTGATGATATCGGAATTATCTATCCTGTCTTCAAACTGGTAGGTATCCAGTATTTTTATGAAATTGGCGACGCTCTGAATAGGTAACCCCGCCTGAATGGCCTTGGCCATGCCAAGGGGCATACCGACTTCGCCGGCCATGACTTCACCCAGCTCATCCTGTCGCGCCGACATGGCTGCGTGCAACTTTTTCAAATAACCCTGCCGTTCCTGTGGCGTGGTCATACCCCAGGTTTCAAAGGCTGCCGCCGCCGCTTCCACCGCACGGTTAGCATCTTCTGCTGCGCCAGCAGGCACCGTTCCCATCACTTCTTCCGTCGAGGCGTTGACTACTTCCAGGGTTTCAGTGCCAACCGGATCAACCCACTTGCCGTTAATGTAGAACTTCTGCTGTACTCTCATCATCATCTCCCACCGTTCATTTTTAAAGTAATCCTGCCCGATATTTGGTTAGCCGACAAACTTTATCAGGCTCAATATAGTTCCGGAGCCTACTGTTTCTACAGCAATACTCTACGGATTCATTTTAGTTATAGCACGGACGGCGCATGGCCGTGGCGTCAACGACCGGCGTCAGGTCTATTTTTCCGGGCAGACTTCTCTAGAACGTACTACGAACCGAACATTAAATAAGGTGAGATGTCAGCGATACTGAGACAACTATCCTGCACAGCATCGTGAATAGCATCGCGAACAGCTACCCTGGGATCTGACCACTGGATCATTGAGATTGGGGGCTAAGCAATGACCTTTTCAGCACGCAACCTGGCCAGCTCCGCGCCGTCCAGGTCGAGCAAGTCCCCAAGCACCGCATCAGTGTGTTGACCCAGCAGCGGGGCGGGTGCGAAATGCTCTTCGTTGCTACGGGATAACTTTACCGGGTTACCAGGGGCCTGGGTGATTTTGCCGTTTGGGTGACTGACATCGACCACCATATTGCGGTATTTCACCTGACTGTCTGCCAGCGCCTGACTAAAGGTATTTACCGGGGCACAGGGTATACGCTCGGCCTCCAGTAGCGCCAGCCAGTGAGCGGAGGTATTGGTGGCGAATATATCGCCGACCCGTCGCTCGATATAAGCTTTGTCAGCAAGACGGCCCGGCTGGTGGTCATACGCCGGTTTGACCAGGTCATGACAATCCAGCACCTTGAGCAAACCCTGCCAGAAGTGATCGAAAATAATAGCGATCACAATAAAACCGTCACTGGTTTTAAAACTGTTATAGGGCACGTGAACAAAATGAGAATTACCAATCGGCTCAGGATCTTCCCCGGACATAAAATACATCGTCGCCATGTAACTGAGCATGGCAATCTGACCGTCGAGCATGGAAATATCCACATGCTGGCCTCGCCCGCTACGCTCGCGTTCATACAACGCAGTTAACACACCGACCATGGCAAACAGCGCGCCGCCGAGATCGCCGATGGGTAAACCGGCGCGCATCGGGTGGTCGGCGTCATCGCCGGTAATGGACATATTGCCGCCATAGGCCTGCACGACCTGATCGAATGCGGTGCGGTTTTTACCTGGGCCCTGGGAGCCAAAACCGGTAACCGAACAGGTGATAATGCGCGGGTTAACGACGCTTAGCCGCGCATAATCAATACCGAGTTTTACGGTAACGCCAACGCTGAAATTATCGAAAACCATGTCGGCCTTTTTGACCAGCTCGTAAAAAAGCTGCCGACCCTGCTCACTTTTTAGATCGATGACCACACTCTTCTTATTACGGTTGAGATTGATCATGTAGGCACCCATACCGTCTATGGAATACCTTGGGTCCTCGGCCAGGAGGCGGCGGGTACGCTCACCTTCGAGAGGCTCCACCTTGATCACTTCAGCGCCCAGGTCTGCCAACGTCATGGTGCCGAACGGCCCCGATAACATATGGGTGAGATCGAGAATTCGCAGTCCGGCCAATGCCTTATTCATGATGTAATGGGTTACCAGAAATTTGATGGGAGCGTATTCTGTCACCCGGCACCCCACTAAGCAAAGTCATTGCCGAAAAAGCACCCTTGCAGAGGTATCAAAATCAAGCCATGACAGGACCCAGTCACTTTCTCAAAGGCTTTACCCTGTTGACCAGGCCGGGGATCAGAGTGTGGGTCATTATTCCCTTACTGATCAACATCCTGCTCTTTGTCGGGATCACATTAATCGCCATTGAGCAGTTTAACGGCCTGCTCAGCGGCCTCACCGACTGGCTGCCGGACTGGCTGGGGTTTATCGTGTGGCTGGTGTGGGCTCTATTCGCGCTGCTGCTGTTACTGGTCTACGGCTATACCTTTGCCATCATCGCCAATCTCATCGCATCGCCATTTTATGGCCTGCTGGCGGAGCGCACTCAGCGAGTATTGACAGGGACGATCAACGAACAACCCCTGACATGGCAGGGTGCCAGACTGATTGCGGGTCGCGCCTTTGTCCGGGAACTCCGCAAACTGTTGTATTTTACGCCGCGAATCATCGCCGTTTTGTTGCTATGCCTGGTGCTATCTTTGATTCCCGGTCTAAATCTGCTCTCACCATTTATCGCATTTTTATGGGGCGCGTGGTCGCTGTCCCTGCAATATCTCGACTATCCGGCCGACAATAATCAGGTCACCTTCGATAAACTTCGTGAAGAGGTCAAAAAAAAGCGGCAACTGACAACCACTTTTGGGGGACTCGTGTTACTGGGGACATCTATACCACTGGTCAATCTGCTGGTGCTGCCTGCAGCCGTAACCGGCGCCACCTCCCTGTGGTTGGGGGAGTTTGCTACGCAACATCCCGCACCGATGCTGACAGAACCCGCCGATTAAACCTACGAACTAACCCGACGAACCAAACCCAACATCGAGGAGTTACTCCTGAGTGGGCGACTGACGTTCGGGCTGAGCAGCCAATAACTCCTGTGGTGGACGGCCGCAATCAAGCTTTTCACCCAACAGCTTCTCAATTGGCTCCAGCAGGAAAGCGTCGTCTTCACAGGCAAAGCTGATAGAGGTGCCGGTTTTGCCAGCGCGACCGGTGCGTCCGATGCGATGCACATAGTCTTCCGGCTCTTCCGGCAAGGTGAAGTTGATGACGTGACTAATGCCGTCTATATGGATGCCGCGCCCGGCGACGTCAGTGGCCACCAACACCTTAATTTTTCCGGATTTAAAATCATCCAGGGTTCTAACTCGCCGGTTTTGGGCCACCTCACCGGACAGCAGGCCGACGTCAAAACCCAGCCGCGCCAAACGCTCCTGGAGGCGACGACATTGATCGCGGCGATTGGCAAAAACGATGACGCTTTCAACCTCATCACTGCGCAAAATATTCAGTAATAAATCTAACTTCTGGCGGGTTTCCGTGATGTAGACTTTCTGGGTTACTGAATCGGTTGCAACTCGCTCCGGCTTAATTTCTATCGTCACCGCCTCGTGGGTCCATTGCTCGGCGAGACTGATCACTTCCGGCGTGAACGTTGCTGAAAAAAGCAGCGTCTGGCGACAGTCCTTCTTCGGTGTCTGACGCACAATGCGCCGCACCTGGGGGATAAACCCCATATCGAGCATGCGGTCGGCCTCATCGATCACCAGCACTTCTACCTGATCGAGATAGACATCGTTACTGCCGCAGAAGTCGAGCAAACGACCCGGGGTCGCGACCAGAATATCGCACAGGTTTTCGTGTAAATGACGGCGTTGTTTGTCGTAGTCCATACCACCAACCAGGGTATGTACGGTCAAGTCGGTGTGGCGGGTCAAATCCCGCGCATCTTCGGCGATCTGCATCACCAGTTCGCGGGTAGGTGCGATGATCAAGGACCTGGCCTCACCGGCAAAACGCTCAACAGTGATCGGATTTTTTAGCTGATCATCAATAATGGTTAGCAGAAAAGCGGCTGTCTTACCGGTTCCGGTCTGCGCCTTACCGACCACATCATGACCGCGCAGCGTGAAGGGCAGTGAGCGGGCCTGGATCGGCGAGCAATATTTAAAACCCAGATCGGCTATGCCGTGCATCAGCTCATCCGGAAGATCAAGATCATGAAAACGAACCTTGCCAGGTTCCGCCTCTACAACAAATTGCGCGGACGTCCATCCGTTCGCGGCTTTACCACGGCCACCACGGCTGCGGCCGCCTCGCCGCCCCCTTCTGGGCGCCGTTCGGGGCTTCTCTGTAACCTGCTCTACACTTTCCTGCTGCTCTTCACTCATGCCGAACCCGCTTGTCGGGCACTCGCCAGTCTACGCTAGAGAGTCACCCCAAAATTTAAAAGGGGCGGATTGTAACACAGTCGCGAAATAACCCACTTGGCAGAGAACGCTGACAAAATGGACATGGCGATTGGCGCTAATCGCCAGCCTCCCAGAAAATACGCTTGAGCCAGTCATCAACGCTGACATAGCGCCCGCCCCCCAGGAACAACAAACTTAATAGCATGACAAAATAGGTAGCCGCAAATTCAATACCATTATTTAGCACCACAAAATTACCTTTTTCAGTCAGCCAACTGTAATTCGCATGTTCTCGAAGCACCTCCTTGGCTGCGCTGACACGCTTGCCGACCTCAACGCTGTTCTCTAGACTCCGGCGCGCCGCTGGCACGCCGATACTGGCCAATACTTTGGCGGTGCTGGTATCGGGACTGCCAGGCGCAATAGCAAACCAGCCGTGCTGCCAGTGCACAGTGAGTGCAGCAACGACCATTGAGATCATCAACGGGACAGCGAACCAGCGCACGGCCAATCCAATCAACAACGCCAACCCACCGACAAACTCAGTAAATGCGGCAAGAAAAACCATCAATGCCGGGACCGGCAGACCCAAACCCCAATCGGCGTTACCAAACCAGGACACCATGTCATCAAAATTCTGAAACTTGTGCCAACCAGCCGCGATCATCACGGGGGCCAGATACAATCGGAGAAGCAACGGGGCTATGCCATCCAGATGCTTGAAGCGCTTTCGGATCGCGCGATGAAAAGTCGTGTAACACGCCACTAAAGTGTTCATTGCAAGCTTCCTTTAAAAAAGACTAGCAGCGGAGCTGCGGCTGCATCCCTCGGCCACACCAGCCTGTCACCCGAGCCGCCCGCGGACTGCCGTTTGGATCCGCCCTGCTGGATACGCAGGCTTATCGATACCGAGGCATTAGAGAACTGATCAGGCAAAAAATTCCCAGCTAATGTGCGAACGGAAAATTGAGGGGGTCAGGGGCGCGGGAAAAGCGGGTTCTGCTGCGCGGCTTTGGTATAGAACACGTCCATAGGTACTGATTGGCCAAACTCGGTGACGATACGCGCATGTCTGCGATTCAATTCTCTCGGCTCACGAACACCACAGGAGTGAGCAATGACGCCCACCTCCTTTTGCATATTGGCCACATAGTGCGCGACACGTTCAGCCTTATTGGTGGGATCCAGACCCTTTTGTAAATCCGGGTCGTGCGTAGTCACCCCGGTTGGGCAGGTATTTTTATTGCATTGCATGGCCTGGATACAACCGAGGGCAAACATATGGCCACGTGCTGAAACAGCAAAATCAGCCCCCACACACAGCGCCCATGAAACATCTACCGGCGTGATTAACTTGCCACTGGCAATCACGGCAATCCTTTCCTTTAGCCCTTCTTCACGAAGTTTATCAATCACCAGCGGCAGCGTTTCGCTGATATTTAGGCCAACATGATCAAGCAAGCTCTGCGGCGCCGCGCCAGTGCCCCCGTCACCACTATCGATGGTGATGAAATCTGGCGCCGATTCCTTGATACCCCGACGCTTAATCGCGCTGCACAGATCATCAAAGAAGCTGGTACCACCAACTACCATTTTGAAACCCACAGGTTTGCCGGTTAATTCGCGAATATGCACGATACTGTCAAGTAACTGATCAACATTGCGAATCTCTGGATGACCATTGGGGCTTATGGCGTCTTCTCCCACCGGAATACTGCGTATATGGGCTATTTCTTCGGTGACCTTGATCCCCGGCAAAATACCGCCTTTTCCGGGTTTAGCGCCCTGACTGATTTTAATTTCAATCATTTTTACCTGAGGCATCGCCGCCACCCCGAGCAATTTGGTGTCGTCCAACAAACCGGCTTCGTTGCGCACCCCAAATTTTGCTGTGCCAATCTGAAAAACGATGTCACAGCCACCTTCCAGATGGTAACTGGAAAGCCCACCTTCACCGGTATTGAGCCAGCAACCCGCCCTGGCCGCACCCTTCGACAGGGCTATCACCGCGGGGCGAGAAATTGCACCGAAGCTCATCGCCGATATATTGAAAAAGGATCGGCTGCGGTACGGCTGACGACAATGAGGCCCAATGATAAATTCGCCGGGTTCGACGCAATCTTCTTCCAGGGTGGGAAAGGGGTGTGAGGCAAACAACACGGTGCCCGGCTGGTAGGTGTTTTTCGTGGAACCGAAGGCCAGCGTGCCGTCAATATTTTTGGCCGCGCGATAAACCCAGGAGCGTTGCGCGCGATTAAACGGCATCTCCTCCCGATCCTGAGCGAAAAAGTATTGCCGAAAAAATTGCCCCAGACGTTCAAAAATATATCGAAACCTGCCGATCACCGGGTAGTTTCGGCGAATGGCATGCTGCTTCTGGCGAACATCAACAATATACATCCACACCAATGCGACCAAACCGGCGACAAACAACGCCAGTACCAGCACCGCAAAAAGCTCCAGTACCAGTATTAACAGTGACACCCACGCATCTTCCATCCAAATGCCTCGCTAAAGTTGCAGATTCGCCTAGTGGCCGTCATTAAAATAATTGAAAATACAGCGTCTTTCCACCGACCGCGAAAATATCACCTTGCCAACACCTTTGCTGCAGCGGCACGTCCTCAGTCAGGATATCCGGCGTCTGGTGCGCCTGGCTCTGCCTATTACCGTGGGCCAGCTGGCCATTGTCGGGATGACCATCACCGACATTATCATTGCGGGACGAACCAGCACAGATGACCTGGCCGGCGTGGCCCTGGGCGGCACCATCTTCAACCTCGCCATCATGCTGGTGGTGGGCATTGTACTGGGCAACGGACCCATCATCGGTCAACTTTACGGCGCCGGAAATTTCAGGGCATTGCGGCGACAATTCCAAAACTGCCTGTGGCTGTGTCTACCTCTGGGTTTACTGTGCACAGCGCTTGTCAGCGTTGGCATGCTGGCCCTGCCTCGACTCGATATAAACGAACATGTCGGGAACGTCACCGTTCGCTACCTTTTACCAATGCTCGGCACGGCTTTCTTACTGCCCTTTATGATGGCACTGAGGACGACCTTTGAAGGCATGGGGCAGGCACGCCCAGCCATGACCTTCAACCTGATCGGCTGCCTGGTCAACATTCCCCTGGATTATGCGCTGGTCCTGGGGAAATGGGGCTTACCGGCGCTCGGCGGTGCTGGTTGCGGCTGGGCCTCTCTTATAGTCTGTCTGTTTATAGTCGCGGGAGAAGCCTGGTACGCTCGCTACGCCAACGCCCTGCGCAACTATCGTCTGCTGATACCCAGCGGGCGCATCGACCTGGATATGATCAAGGAAACCCTGCGTATTGGCCTGCCCGTCGGCGGCGCCATCCTGTCCGAGGGTGGCTTTTTTATGCTGATTCCCCTGTTAATCGCCCACATGGGTGCGGTGGTGGTCGGCGGCCACTCCGTGGCTATGTCCTTTGATTGGGCCATGTTTATGATTCCGATGGGTATTTCTCAGGCAATTTCCGTACTCTGTGCCCATGAAATGGGTCGCCAAAACCCGACCATCGCTCGACGTATATGCTTTACCGGTCTCGGGTTAACGGCCTGTATCGCTCTGATTCAGGCGGCTTTTGTAGTCCTTTTTCGCGATCAGATAGCCGCGCTGTTTTCACCGGATCCGGCGGTGCAGGAGCTGGCCTCTCATTTATTGATTTATGCGGCAGCGTTTCGGGTATTTGACGCCATAAATGTCGGTGCCAATGGTGCGCTGCGCGGCTATAAAGACACCCGCATCACCGTCATCCTCGCCTTCACGGGCTACTGGATTATCGGGTTCCCGTTGTCCTATTCACTTGCGCTAACAGAGTTCTGGGGCACGCCGCTAGGGGTCGAAGGCTTCTGGGTCGGCATGGTGCTTACCCTGATACTGATCTCCTGCCTGGCCGGCACACGACTCAACCAGACATCCCGCAAGGCGCTGCTGGCAATCAAAAAATAATCATTAGCCTCCCGACAGTAAACTCTCTGCCTAGCTAACAAAAACCTTGGCAGATATAGCCAGGTTCGTTATCATCCGTGCAACTCAACTGCAGCGACTAGAACAATAATTTTGCCTAACGTTAAACGCTCTCCGCGAACAGTGTTTGTGGCCCTTGCCAAGGTTCGCGACCTGGCAAGCAACACCGATATAGGCTATATCGGCAATATTTCTACCGGCGGTTTTATGCT
>JBFJZC010000023.1:0-17795 GCA_041622295.1 Porticoccaceae bacterium | reverse complement strand
GCGTGGCAGGACTGTGAAATTCCCTGGTGGTGGTTTCGCGTGGGTGTACAGGGTTGAGAAATCGGGCGGCAGGCTGCCTGGTTCAGGATAAGGTGCGGGCGGTCTCTATGCGTGCAACGGTGAGGCCCTGGGGGGAGCGAGCCAGCATGGTTGCAGGCAGATCGTTAGAGTCGCCAGCGCCCCTCGTATTTGTCCGGGCGACCCAGCTGGCCTGGCCCCGGACGTCCGATTATCGCCCGCTGGCTAACCAGCACTTGTATGATGGCTAAATAACGCGTTTTTCACGTAACTCTGCTATTTCCTGCGCGGAATAGCCAATTTCAGACATGATCTCATCGGTGTGCTCCCCAAGTGTCGGTGGGCGGCGGGTAATCTGCCCGGGTGTTTCAGACAAGACCACGGGGGTGCCTGCCACCGGTGCTGCTTTCGCTAGCCCTGGGTAGTCTATTGGGTTGAGTAGACCCATGGCCTGCACGTGGGGGTCGTCGTAAGCCTGTTGGGAGGTTAGCACTGGCCCGCTCGGTACCCGCGCCGCCTCGCATTCCGCCAGTACCTGCTCAGTGGTGCGCTGGGCACACCAGGTCGCTGCCCGTTCGCTGATGATCGCGCCATTTTCTCCTCGCAGGGCATCGGTGGCGAAACGCGGGTCATCTAACCAATCCTCGGCTCCCACCAGTTTCGTCCAGCGAGCAAACAGCGGCTGGCCAATCACCTGAATAATGACGGCGCCATCTTTGGTGTTAAAAATATTTCCGGGCCCTGCGTTTTGGGCGCGATTCCCCGTGCCCGTGCGATTGAGGTCAAGTAGCACTTGCTCGATCATCAACGAATTTGAATAGCATAAAGCGGTGCGCAACAAGGCGCCTTCAACTACCTGCCCCCTGCCGGTTTGCTGCCGGGCCATTATGGCGACGAGAGTGCCAAGGGCTGCTGAGGTGGCGGTGCCAAAGTCAACATAAGGTGCGTAAGATTTGATCGGCTGGCCGGGAAAGCCGCCCATATGCACTGCGCCCGACATGGCCTGTCCGATACCATCGAAACCGAGGCGATCACTGTAGGGGCCAACCGAGCCAAAGGCGGACACTGTGGTGAAGATGATATCTTCCTTGATGGCTTTTAAAGATTCGTAGTCGATGCCCATCTCTACCAGAGTGGGCGGCGGCAGGTTGGCCAACACAACATCGGCGGTAGCGACCAGCTTTTTAACCACTTCGCGGCCTTCGGGCCTGGTCGGATTGAGGGTTATGCCTCGCTTGTTGCAGTTCATCTGTAAAAACAGCGCACCCTGGCCGTCTTCGGTAACGGGTGTTGTATATCTGTCCTCGCTGCCCGAGAGTTTTTCAATGCGAATCACGTCAGCACCGAACTGCGACAACAGTTCTGCACAATATGGCCCCGCGATGTATCTGCCGAAATCCAGTACTCGTATACCCGTTAGTACGCCGTTCATAGAGCTCTCCGTCCTGAGTGATTTAGCTTGCGTAACCAGGTGTCTCTTTTGCTGATATTAAGGTTTTGCGTTAATCAAATGGTTAAACGTCAGGTGTTTATTTTGTCCGTGTTGCAAACTCGAGAAAATAAGTAAGGGCGACACACCAAACTGCCATTTTTCCAGGGTGGGTCGCTTTCCTCGGTAGGTGTTTCCCCACACTCGACAGGTTCGGAAACGCTAACCGGTAAGTAGTCGCACTCTGTCGCTGTTACCGCTGCGGGTGCTGGTAGTACCCCCTGTGCGGATTGCCATCTGGTTTCACGGTGCCAGGATAATCAGGCCTTGTGGCTGCTGTCACAAAGCGGCGGTTTGTTGGTCGCTTTGCAGCCGCAAAAGAATAGCCTGGTGGATTTTTCGGCCTTGTACTTTAGCGGAGTAAACTCAGTGCCAGCGTGGGCGCCATCGCAGAATGGCTGCTTCTGACTCTTACCGCACGCACACCAAAAATAAGTCTTGTCCTCGGTGACGTCGATGGCATAGGGCGTATCGGAAGCTCGGAAAGGTTTATTCATTTTTATGCACCAGAGGTAGTTGTATTGTTTATGGGTTCTTACAGATACGTATTCGGGACGTTTCCCAGCGCGAAAGCGTCTCCAGAAGAGCAAGACATAGTTTACAGCCTGCCGGAACGAATTAACTATGAACGCTGCTGCGACGCTTTTCAAATTGAATTTCGAAGCGCTTTGTTGCACGCGCCTCGGGTAAAGCGAAAGTCGCACGCAGTGAAGATGCTCCAGGGGAGCTAGTTGGAGGAGTTCGCCGCAGAAGGCAGCTGCAGTGTCGAGCGTGGTAGGGCGGATACTGGCCGGATGCAGGTAGGGGGCCCCATTTGATCACCTGCTACTGTTTGGACTCCCCTTGAAGGATGTTGACTGTGGTATGGGCGAGCAGGCTGGCCAACTGGTTTTGTCGGCAGGTGTCGGTTTTAGCAAATACCCGCTTTAACATGTTACGAGAGGTGCTGAGGGAGTGGCCTATATTGTCGGCACACTGTTGCAGGGTCTTGCCTTGCATAACAGCAGTGGCGACACGCGCTTCTGTCTGGGTTAAGCCAAACAGTGATTTGAACCGTTTATACGGAGTGACCCAATATTGATCTGGGTCATGAACAAACAGAGCCACTGCGGGTCCGCTGTCGTTCTCGTCAGCATGACCTGCGGGTATTATCGCCAATGTGACGATGTAGGGCCGTGTGCCGGATCGTTTGCTAATCTTGATGTCCTGAAAGGGCGTATTTCCCGTCGCTTGTTCCCGAAGATCGCAACATTCTTTAATTAAACGTTGCAGCGCACGATTTTCCTCTTCTACAGAGGCTTTTAAGCCGTCTACATTGAGCGCCAGGCCATTGGTTCTGGGCGCGTTGGCTGCCATCTCGTTGGTCAGGCAGACGCGACCCTCGCGGTCCAGGAGAATGACGGAAAATGGTAAGAACTCAATCAATTGTTTTATGAGGAAGGGCGCAGTGGATGAGCGGGCGGCCAGGTTTTTATGGATGCAGCGCGCTTGTTCGAGGTGTGGGGCGAGTGTCTGCAATAACTCTCGGTCTTTTTTGTCGAACCCGGCCTCAGACGGCGCGCGCCGTAGGCGTAGACTGAACGGTGACGTGTGCTCGCCAGCCATGTTAATCGACGCTGTTTTGTCGGTAATTTCTACGGCTTCGCTAGTTACCTGGTTGGTGAGGTGGCGAGCGGAAGCATCGCCAATGTCGCAGACAAACTTTTCTTCCGCGTATTTACGTGCGTTTTTAGTTGGGTCCTGGATCTTGGGTTGTTTTGCGTCAGGTTTGCGCGGCAAGGCCGAGGGCGTACTATTTTTGTCAGCAAAGAGAGCTCCGCTGCTACGAACAGGTTCGACGAAATAGACAGTTTCGCAGCGAAAGTAATCGCTGAGGGTTTCGAGGAGATGATCGCTCGTCTCGGTGCCGAGCGCCACTGCGTAAATAAGTTCGATAATTTCAAGCAGCTTGTTGGGCATAATTCGTGCGCTAAGTTGAAGGCGCTGCCAACCATTACAGCGCCTTGCTTATCCCTCTAAGTCCACTGTCAGGAGCTTGTATAACCGACAATATATGGCGGGGGATGCAAACGCGGCGATATAAACATAGTGTTTCTTGTTAAGCCAGCGCCGGGGGGTGAAAACATTGCCGCTTGGTCAGGTAAAACAGCATTTCGTCGAATTTCCGGGTTGGTGAGCAAAACGGACCCGTTGGTCTACGCAATCCGCCGCTCGTCCCTGTTGCTTGTTTGCAGGCCTCTCGAAATCAGCGTTATTTAGCCCATATGGGAGGTGTATTTTGATATCCAGTGTGGACAATGTGTGCGTCGACATAGTGTGATGGTACGCAGGTATCAACCACATAGGGGTAGTTACTTTGGGTTGGGCCACAACATGTTGGGGTTGGCTGAGTTAGAATGTCTGGGTCGGGGTGATCAAATTGACCGACCACATTTTGGGCTCAGGGGCGTATCAGGGTGGCCGGTAGAGGGCACTCGATGTGTTGAGGCTTATGGTGGGCTCACGTAGGACCTGGTGAGTGGCGCTCAGACAATAATTAAGTGATAGCTTGCAAAGGATAATAATTATGAACGTCGGAACATGCGTTCAGTTTGTGCGGCGGTTTTTTGTCGTGGTTGCGCTGGCAGCCACATCTGCGGCCTACGGCGCGATAAGTGCGGGTGAATTTGACGAGGCGGGCGACGCCTATTCAGTGACGCAAGCCATACCGCTCGGCCCCAGGGGTAGTAAAACCTTTTCACACGACTACGAGTTTACGGTGATCGGTGAGTTTGATCTGAGGTTGTTCGGTTCGCAGCAGGGGTTGACAGACAATACGCTAAGCATCTCTGGTTCGGCACTGCCTGCACCCATCGTTATCACATCGTCCCCTTATGAGATTGTTGCGCACCTGGTGACGGGAACCTACATTCTTACGATCGCGGGCAGCAGAAAGAATGCGTCAGCCGAATACAATTTTAATATCCAGTCAGTGCCACTGCCCGCTGCAGTCTGGCTGTTTGGCAGCGTGTTGTTGGCGCTGGCAGCCATCGGACGTAAACGTAATCTGGGTAAAGCGGCTTTATCAGTTCGCGGCGGCCTGGTTGCTGAGACGGTTTGATTGCTGGGCGCAACTGACCAGGGACCAGGGGCGACTGGATACCGTGGTGGGTCGCGTTATCTTGCTCGTTCATGTTAAGTAACGGAATAAAGGATAGTGTTAAGTAACAGGCTGTGTGAATACGGCCGGTGTGAGCAAGGACGGTGTGACACGGAGAGTGATTTTTTGGCGTTTTTTTTCGCATAGAAATCAATATATGGATTAATAAATAAACGGTAGATGACAAAGGAAGCACAATTTACTGTGCAAACAAAAAGTTTTTGTTTGATTTTTTTGCTGTTATTCCTGAATGCTTCGTTTGCCGACGACGCATACTCTGTCAACCCCGGTGATATGCTTCGCGTCTTTGTGTGGAACGAAGACACTTTCAATCGAGATGTTCTGGTTGGTCCCTCCGGGACTTTTCGCTTTCCAATGGTTGGCGAGGTCAGCGCTGGAGGCAGCACCGCTGGCGACATTGAAAAATCTATCGCCGGTGGTCTGGCTAACTATCTAAAGGATCCGCCTGTAGTCACGGTTTCCCTGCTAAGCATTGAGGGCAATAAAATATACGTGCTGGGCCAGGTTACACGGCCTGGTGAGTATCCGGTCAATCGGCGAATTGATGTGATGCAGGCGCTGGCGCTGGCTGGCGGGCTTACCGCATTTGCGGCTGAAAATGACATCAAGATCCTGCGACGAGACGGCAGCGGTGCTTTGGTCGCCACACAGTTTTCCTACGCGAAGCTTAAAGACGGCAAAGCACTTGATTCAAATATTTTTCTAGAAAGCGGTGATCTCATTGTTGTTCCCTAGTCGGGCTCAGGTGTTCGTGGTGTCTGCGGGTCTTTCCGGGCGCTATCGTGATGAGCGCGTCGCTGTCGACTGTCACAGGCATGAGGCGCGGTGTTTTTACCGCACCGTGTTGGCCGGTTGCCTGCTACTGGTAACTGGCTCGGCGCTGGCGGTCGAGTGGTCAGTTACCACGCTGGTTAGCGCCGGCGTTGAAACGGACGACAACGTGGGTCTGGTTCCCGAAAATCCACACGCGGTTTCTGGTTACGGTTTCTCGCCCCAAATTACCGGACGTGCGCGTACGCCAACAGTGGATGCACAGGTGGCTCTTGGTCTGGATTTCGATCGTTTTGACGACAGTAATTATGACAGTGATGACCAGGACCTGACGTTTAGCGTAAAGCACGTAGATCGAATCAATGAGTATGGAGTAACTGGTGGTTTAAAGCGGGATTCGACGCGCACCAGCGAGCTGGAGGATACCGGGCGATTTTCGGACAGGGCTATAAGGAAAGAAAACGCTCGTATCACGCCCTACTGGACGCACCGGCTGGATGAGCGCAATAGCGTGAAGTTGGGTTTGAATTATCAGGATGTCACCTATCAAGCAGCTAACTACTCAGACTACCAGCTTGGTAGTTCGACGCTAAGCTGGGTACATCAGTTGACTGGCTACACAGCCTGGCAAATACAGTTTTACACGTCGAACTACAATGCAGAAGGTTTCCGTGATGTGGAGTCGGATGCGTCCGGTCTCAGGTTGGGTTACGAAACTGCATTGACCCAGCGCCTGGAGCTGAAGGTTCTGGTCGGCGCGTCGCGCATTGATACCTCCTACCAGTCTACTTTTCTCGTTAACACGCCTGGTGGTGCCGTTGTTATCACCGGAGGCGATGATGATCAGGCGACGACAGCCTTTGCTGACATGGTGCTTACCTATACCAGTGCCCGCTCGCTCTGGAACGTGCGCTTAAACACTGACGCGGTGCCGAGTGGCGACGGCTATTTGCGGGTCAATAACCGTGTCGATGCAGATTGGATCTATCAACTGACAGAGCGCATAGAAACAGTAATCGCAATACTTTATGGGGAGGCTGAGTCCCTGGATGACCGAGTTGATGATAAGCGCGATTACATTAATTTTGAGGCAGGTGTGCTTTATCGGTTGACTGAAAATTGGGATATCGCAACCCTCTATCGACATCGGGCGCAGGATCAGGGCGGGATGCTGGACTCTGCCGAGTCCGATGCTTTGTTCGTGACGTTGCGGTATCACCCTCCCGGCATGGTCTGGTCCCGTTAATAATTCGATGAACAGTCATTTCTTGCGGCCACTTGAATATGAAGAGCAGGTGTGGACCGTCGCTGACTACTGGACCATCGTTAAACGGCGGCACGTCCATATTCTCGTTCCCGGCATGGTGGTTATGGTGCTGAGTTTGATGTTGGCGCTGGGTTTGCCCTCGGTTTACCGTTCTTCTGCAACCATTCTCATTGAAGAGCAGGAAATCCCCCGCGAAATGGTTCGCTCGACCATCACCAGCTTTGCGGCGCAGCAGATCCAGATAATTACGCAGCGGGTGATGACGGTCGACAACATTGAAAAAATAGTCGAAAAATTTGGTCTGTATGGCCAAAGCCGCACCGAATCAAAATTACCGCGCACCGAGCTTGCCAAACGGTTTCGAGAGCGTGTCAATCTGGAGCTGGTAAGTGCTGACGTGATTGATCCAAGTAGTGGCCGGCCCACCAAGGCAACCATTGCGTTTACACTCGCTTATGAAGACCGTGACCCGTCGACGGTGCAGAAAGTTGCTAATGAGCTGGTAACGCTTTACCTCAATACCAATCTCAGCGCGCGCACGGACAAGGCTGCAGGGGCGTCCGAATTCCTCGCGGAACAGACCAGGGCGTTAAATAGCGAGTTATTGATTCTTGAGGCCCGTCTCGCCGAATTTAAGGATCTCAATAAGGGCGCGCTGCCAGAACTCTACCAGTTTAATCTCGGTGTGGTGGAGCGGACAGAGCGGGAACTTGCCGAAACCAACCTCCGTCTCCAGGAACTGGAAGAAAACCGCATAAGGTTGTCTGGGGAGCTCGGGCAGTTGAGCCCCTCGGCGCCATCTTTTCTGCCCTCAGGGCAGGCGGTTCTCGGTGATACTGACCGCTTAAAGGCGCTCCAGTCTGAATATCGCAAAAAGTCGGCGCTGTATCAGGATTCTCATCCGGACGTACGACGGCTCAAGCGCGAATTAGAGGCGCTTCAGGTGTCACTTAGTGCTGGTGAGGACGTGGCATCGTTGCATGAGCAAGTCCAGCTACAACGAACGCATCTCCAGCAACTGCGCGAACGTTACACCGTTGATCATCCCCAGGTGGTTACCGCCACCAGTGTTTTGCGTGACCTTGAGTCGCACCTCGCCAGCGCCAGTCGCCAGCCGACCACTTTTGAGCCGGTAGCGGACAATCCAGCGTATGTGTTCATCGACACCCAGATTAAATCGGCAGCCGCTGAGTCGCATAGTCTGCGCGTCAAAAAACTTCAGCTAAAGCGTAAGCTGGAAGAGTATGAAGGGTTGTTGCAAAGAGCGCCGACAGTGGAGCAGGCATATCAGGGGATGCTGCGAGAGTACAACACCGCCAATGAAAAATATCAGGAGTTGCGTTCCAAGCAAAGAGGGGCGGAGGTTTCACGAAACCTTGAGCAGGACCGTAAGGGCGAGCGCTTTATTCTGATCGAGCCACCGACCCTACCTCTGGAGCCTGAAAGTCCCAATCGACTGGCGATCGCGACGCTTGGCCTGGTGTTTTCGGTTGTCGTCGGTATCGGTGCTGCTTTGCTGTTTGAAGCTGCAGACAAGGGGATATACGGTGCACGAGCGCTACAGAATGTTACCGGAGCGCCGCCGTTGGTCGTTATTCCTTACCTGGTTAACAAAGAAGATGAAGAGCGTTCAAAGCGCAAGTTGAAGGCGTTGACAATCGGCGTTGTTACACTTGGTATTGCGACGCTAACCTATGTCCACTTTCTGTACCAGCCGTTGGATGTATTGTGGTTTGTAATTTTGAATCGAATGGGATTGGGTTAACCGATATATGCATATTGATCAGGTGGTGGACAGTATAGAAGAAGCGATGAACCGCGCACGCGCGGAGCATCAGGGAAGGGTTGGCCGGGTTCCCCAGCAGCGTGACTGCCAGTTTTCCCAGGGGTTGTCGAACAGCGATGTAGATCATGCAGACCCTATAGATCCTGTTGCTTCATGGGCTGGTCTGTTTGGTGTCGTCGCGCCGAAAAAAAAGTGGGCTGCCCCGCCTGACCTTGAGCTGCCCCAGCAGGATATTGTCTATAAAAAAACGCGCTCAGTGCCGGTGAATGAAAATGAGCTTGGCGAAAATCGTGTTATAGCAGGTATGAACTACGATCAACGGGTAGAGGTATATCGTCGGCTGCGCACACAGGTGCTGAAAATTCTAGACGACAATGACTGGAATACTCTTGCGATAACGAGTCCCCGGGGTAACGCTGGTAAAACGCTTACGGCGACCAATCTTGCCATTGCTTTGTCACGGGAAGTTAATCATTCGGTCATGCTGGTGGATTTGGATCTGCGCGCACCCTCCGTACACAAAATGTTCAATCTCGATGTGAAGTACGGTCTGGTTGATTATCTGAACGGGGATATCACCCTTGAACAAGCTTTAATAAATCCCGGATTCCAGCGTCTGGTGCTATTGCCAGGTCGACCGTTGCGGCAGTATTCCTCCGAAATTTTGTCATCTCCAGAAATGAATGAACTGGTGGCGGACATAAGCGGTCGATATGAATCACGTATTATCGTATTCGACTTGCCGCCGCTATTGTGTAACGACGATGCCTTGCTTTTTGCCCCCACCGCAGACAGTGTGCTGCTGGTTTTGGAGGAGGGCGTGACGACCGCTGATGATGTCGAACGTTGTATGCAGTTGCTGGATGGTAGCAACCTTATAGGGACTGTGCTCAACAAAGCGAAAGGTCAGCGCTAGCCACATGTACTGCAAATACTTTGGCTTGAAAGAAAGGCCGTTTAGCCTGGTGCCTGATCCGGGATACCTGTTTTTTTCGCCGAAACATCGCGCGGCGTTCACCATGCTTGAATATGGCCTGCTGGAACAGAGTGGCATAACGGTGATCAGTGGCGCCGTCGGGTCTGGCAAGACTACCTTGATTCGCTTACTGCTAACGCGGATCAATCATGATGAGTTGACGGTTGGCGTTATAAACAACGCGCATGGATACTTTGTCGATCTGCTTGAATGGATTGCGGCGGCATTTGAAGTGACGTCTACGGGACAATCCAGGGTGGGCTTATACCGAGAAATACAGAAATTTCTGGTCAGCGAGTTTGGCAAAGGCAAGCAGGTTGTGTTGATCGTCGACGAAGCGCAGAATATTGACGAAAAAGCGCTCGAAGAATTGCGCTTATTGTCCAATATTAACTCCGATAAAAATCAGTTAGTGAAAATGGTTCTGGTGGGTCAGCCGGAATTGCTGGATTCGCTACGAAAACCAAAACTTCGTCAAATCGCCCAACGGGTATCTTCGGAGTATCATCTTGAGCCGCTAAGTTGTACCGAAACGGTGGCTTACATTCGTTATCGACTGAAAGTTGCTGGTACCGAAAAAAAGTTATTTGACGCGGCGGCCATGCTGGCAATATTTTATTTTAGCGGCGGTGTGCCGCGTCTGATTAATACGTTGTGCGATCACGCACTGGTGCTTGCCTACGGCGCAAATAAATCCCAGGTTGATCTGGAGGTCGCATTGGCGACCGCCAAAGGTAAAAGAATCGGTGGCATAGACCACCACCGTGAACCGAGTAAAGAGCTCGAAAAAGTGCGCAGCTTGCTTAAAAGAGGCGCGGGGATAGATATTGAGTCGGTGGTTAGTGCTGGACGCTAGCCTACGAGCGGACAAGTTGTGACCTCGTGATAACTGTCCAGGCCATCGTGGTTCACTGGTGTTGGCCCAAGTAAAGTAAAGGTTTGCTGTGCAGTAGGACAAGTAAGCGATTTGTAACAACCCGCGCTTTAACTGCGGTTTAGCCGACAACAATTAACAATCATTCAACGTGGTCGCCTAATTAAATTTTTAACCGATATAAAAATGGCAAAAAAACTTTCTAAAATTTGTACCCTGAAGGGACGCCATGACTACTAAAATACTGGTTACCGGCGGTGCGGGGTATATCGGTAGTCACGCTTGCGTGGCGCTGCTTTCTGCCGGTTATGAATTGATTGTGCTGGACAATATGTCAAATGGCAGCCCGGCTGCTCTGGCCCGTGTCAGGAAGATCGCCGGCAAGATCTTTGACGTTGTAGAGGGTGACGTCCGTGATGCCCTCCTGTTGCACAATATGTTTTCCAGTCAGTCAATTGGTGCCGTGATGCACTTTGCCGGACTCAAGGCCGTCGGTGAGTCCTGTGCAGAGCCGCTGCTGTATTACGACGTCAATGTTGGCGGCACGCTGAATTTGTGCCGGGTAATGCGAGAGCACGGTGTTGGCAATCTGGTGTTTAGCTCGTCAGCGACGGTTTATGGTGATCCGGCAACGTTGCCTATTCCAGAAGATCATCCATTGAATCCGACGAACCCCTATGGGCGTACAAAAAAGGTGGTAGAGGATGTACTGTTTGATCTGGTGAGAGCAGACGAGACCCTTAATAAACCTTTTTGGCATATTGCTCTGCTTAGATATTTTAATCCTATCGGCGCGCACTCTTCTGGCCTTATCGGTGAAGCCCCTCACGGTATACCTAATAATCTGTTGCCTTACATAGCTCAGGTCGCGGTTGGCAAACTTGAGACCCTGATGGTGTACGGGAATGACTGGCCGACGGACGATGGGACCGGGGTCAGGGATTATGTCCATGTGATGGATCTGGTAGATGGGCATCTGTGTGCGCTCAAAAAACTGATGCAAGGTGGTAGACACGGGTGTTCAGTCTGGAATCTTGGCACGGGCATCGGTTACTCGGTACTGCAGGTGATACAGGCGTTCGAGCAAATATCCGGCAAAGCCATACCCTATCAGATTGTTGGCCGAAGGGCGGGTGATATCGCTGCCTGTTGGGCGAACCCCGCGAAGGCTAAAAGAGAGCTTGACTGGGTGGCGATGCGCAGTCTTGAGGACATGATTGCCGACGGTTGGCGCTGGCAAAGCACCAACCCTGGCGGGTACAAATAAAACATATTTTTACTCTGGTAGATAACCCGGTAAATATTCCGGTGAATAAATTATTGATTTACGAATGATCGCTGAGTGAAGCGTAGGCTGAGGAATGCGGTGTCAATATCGCCATTAATTTTTCGATTGTTAGCCGCAACCAAACAGAAGTTGATTAGCTTCATATTGTTAAAAATTCTCTATGATTGACTCTTCCCGCTGGTTGCATGACTGTGTCCCGCTGTCGCGGAGTAAGCTGTATGCGGTGATGTTTTTGCTGGTTGCCGGTGGTGTGCTGATTTATGTGTTCCGAGAAGGTGTGGCAGCGATATGGGCATCCTGGGGCAGGGAGGAGTACAGCCACGGCCCTATGATTCCGCTGGTTGCCGCGTGGTTGGTTTTTCAAAAAATGCCGAGTCTGGTCGCATTGCCCGCCGTCATTCACTGGCCTGGCGCAGTTATCGTTGGTTTGGCTCTCGGTGGATGGGTGTTGGGCGAGTTAAGCTCACTGTACATTATCTTGCAATATGCCTTCTTGCTTGGGTTTTATGGGCTCGTTGTCGGCTTGCTCGGCTGGCCGCGGAGTAAAACAATATGGGCTGCCCTGATTTATTTGGTGTTTATCATTCCCCTGCCCAATTTTCTCTACGCAAATTTATCTCAGCAATTACAGCTTGTTTCTTCCATGTTGGGGGTGGAGTTCATTCGCTGGTTTGATATCAGCGTATTTCTCGAAGGCAATGTCATCGATCTCGGCGTATACAAGTTGCAGGTCGTCGAAGCCTGTAGCGGTCTGAATTACCTGTTTCCGCTAATGAGCTTTGGGTTTTTGCTTGCTTACCTGTACACCGGTGCGCCGTGGCAACGGATTATTATTTTTGCGTCAACGTTGCCGATCACGATACTGATGAACAGTTTACGCATCGGCGCAGTTGGTGTGATGGTTGAGTATTATGGTATTGATGCAGCGGATGGCTTTCTGCACTATTTTGAAGGGTGGTTAATTTTCATGGTCTGCGTGGGCCTGCTGTTGCTGGAAATTAAGGTGTTCGCTGTTTTTTCCAGTCAGCGACCAGCGCCAGATCAGAGGCGTGAGTTCAGCGACTTTATTGATCTATCGTGGCCAGGGATAGATTTTATCAGGAAGAATTTGCACTCATTTCTGCAGGTCCGATCACCCCTATGGGTGAGCCTTATCATGCTGATCGCTTTTATCCCCCTTTCGTTTGTGCTTGAAAAACGCGTGGAGACCACTCTTCCTCGTCAGGAGTTTGTGTCCTTTCCGCTGTTTCATAAAACCTGGGTGGGTCGTCAGGACAGTATTGCGCCGGACGTGGTGGCAAGCCTCCAGTTAACGGATTATTTTTTGGCGGAGTATCACGACAGCGGCGCCGAAGCGCCCATCACCCTTTATGCTGCGTATTATGGCTCTCAGCGGAAAGGCGCCTCTGTCCACTCGCCGCGCTCCTGTATGCCCGCAGGCGGCTGGGAAATCCAGAGTCTGGGGCAGGTGAAGATGCCTGGGCAGGGGGCTGCTACCGGCCCTGAGGTAAATCGGGTTGTCATTCATCGAGGGGGAGCCCAGCAGCTGGTTTACTACTGGTTTCAGCAGCGAGGCCGTGTAGTGACTAATGAATATCTTGCCAAGTGGTATATTTTTTGGGATGCCATTACCAGGAATCGCACGGACGGCTCACTGATACGCATAGCCATGCCCGTTTTCGAGGCGACAGATATGGCAGTGGCCGAGATCCAGTTGCGGCAGTTTGTCGAGGATTTTTCCCCACTTTTTAGTTCATATATCCCCGACTGATGCCTATGTATATAACGAATAATTTCACACGCAGGTTTAAGGCTCAGCCTGAGGCAAACAAGCCCCTGACGATTGGTAACATTCTTGGGAGGTATCCATGGCGCTGCTGCTGACATTTTCAACGGCATTATTGCTCACCATTGTGCTTATTCCCCTGACGATACGTTATGCGGCACGGTGGCAGTTAGTTGATGTGCCTGAGCAAGACCGAAAAATTCACACGGAGGCCACACCGAGGGTAGGAGGTATCTGTATCGTACTGAGCGTCCTGGTGAGTGTGGCCTACTGGTTGGGACCCACGCGGGATCTTTGGGGTGTGTTCGCAGGTAGTGCCATCATTGTTGGTTTTGGCTACCTCGATGATCGTTACGACCTCGACTATAAGTGGAAGTTTATAGGTCAGATTCTCGCCATTCTGCCGCTTCTTGCCAGCGGGGTATGGATCGAAGTCGTACCGTTTTTGGGGCTTGATGCTGCGCCGCTGTGGCTGTCTATGCCCTTGTCATTTTTCTTTATTCTCGGCGCCATTAATGCGGTAAATCTTTCTGATGGTTTAGATGGTTTGGCGGCTGGCACCATGATGTTGAGTTTGGGTGTCATTGTGCTGATGGCGCTGCAAAGCGGCCAGTACAGTGAAGCACTGGTTGGCCTTGGTGTTATTGGCGGTTTACTGGGGTTTTTGCGGTATAACACCCATCCGGCCAGTGTTTTTATGGGGGATGCCGGAAGCCAGTTTTTAGGTTTTATCACCGCGGCTTTGGCCATAAAGGTGACTCAGTACGATGGGATCGCGGTGAGTCCTCTGTTGCCGTTAATCATTCTTGGTCTTCCGGTAATGGATACGCTTTTAGTTACCATGCTCCGTATGAGGCAGGGGCGACCCTTATTTTGCGCGGACAGAAATCACGCACACCACCAGTTTATCGCTTTAGGATTCCGCCATTATGAAGCAGTGGCGGCCTTGTACATATTTCAGATGGTACTGCTGACCACGGCATGGAGTCTGCGCTACGAAAGCGATCTGGTTCTGTTGGGTGTTTATATTTTGCTGTGCGTAAGTGTTATGGGGGCAATTGGTTGGGGTCGGTACACTCACTGGTTATTACACACGGAACAACCGCCGATTGGGCAGGAGCGGCGGAACCTGTTATTTCGTCGCTTCAACTGGTTTTTTAGGAATGCTTCTCGAGTGATCGAAGTTCTGCTTGCTGGACTTTTCATCAGTGTGGCTTACAGCACTGAGCAGGCAGCACCTGAGCGGGCTAAAATAGCTTTTTTGCTGGCAGTTGCGGCGGCAACCCTGTTGCTTTTACAGCGGTATATAAAGCTGTCATCCAGTGTTATCACTCGCCTCCTGGTCTACAGCGCCGGGGCGGTGCTTGTCTACGCGTTGTTGATTGATAACTCTTATCGCCCGGTCTTTAACATAGCGATAGATGCCTACCTTGCTATAACGCTGGTCACATTGCTGTTGGCCATTCGGATCACTCGCAAAGAAGTATTCCGGTTGGATACTCAGGATTTACTCATTCTATTATTTATTCTGGTAATACCAATATTACCTCTTCATGAGGTTACCGAGATTGCCGTTGGGCGATTTACGTTGCGATTTGCGGTGCTTTTATATTGCTGTGAATACCTGTTAAGTAACAAACGGAAAGATTATAAATTACTTAATATGGCAACTATTGCAAGTATGGCTTTGTTGGCGTCAGTGGGCTGAATGATTTCAGTTTACGTGGCAACCCTTAGGACAGACCTGTTAAAAATTCGACGACACGGAAACTCGATGTCTGCACCAATAGTTCGATCCATTATTCTGGGCTTGATGTGTGCGGTGCTGTTGCAGTTGGGCGCCTGCTCTGACGGAGCCGGTCGACAGCAAAAATATTTGGCGAGAGCGCAGCTGTTTTTTGACGCGGGTGACTTTGACAAATCCCGCGTAGAAGTGAAAAACGCACTGCAAATTAATGGTAATCATGCCGATGGTCGTTATCTGCTAGCCCTGCTGCACGAGCAGGAGGGTAACTGGCAGCAGATGTTTGCTAATCTCAACCTGGTTGTTGATATAGATCACGATCATATTCCGGCGCGAGTAAAGTTGGCGCAAATGTTGTTGGCCAATCAATACTATGATGAGACTCTTGAGCAGATTGATGCGGTTCTGGCTCTGGATCCTGAAAACCTTGATGCGCACGCTTTGCACGCAACCGTTCATTATCATACCGGCGATCGTGTCAACGCGATTGAGGAAGCAGAATACGTGCTCCAGAGACAGTCAGGCCATGTTGCGGCCATATCTGTACTGGCCCTGGTCTATGGGGAGGAGGATCCAGAGCGTGCATTGGCCGTGGTTCGTGATGGTCTCAGGCATCAAGTTGGCGATGAGACCCTGAGGCTCGTTGAAATAGGCCTGTTGGAGAGCAGTCAACGCGACGAGGCGGTTAAAGTAGCCTACCGGGCGCTGATAGCAGATTTTCCTGAAAACCTGCTTTATCAATATCGTTTCGTGCTCTACCTTGAAAAAACTGCCAAGGTTGACGAAGCTGAAGCGGTGCTGCGCGACGTGGTAGAGACTAAGCCAGATAATGTTGAGTTGAAGCTGTGGTTGGCCCAGTTTCTGGTCAACAATCGCAACCCGGAGTTGGCGGAGAAAACGCTCAAAGAGTTTATTGCGAAGGAGCCGACGGTTTACAAGCTGCGTTTTGGACTCGGCAAGCTCTATGCGGGTCTGGGAAAGTACCGATTGGCCAGCGACGTATACCTTGAGGTAGTTGCACTGGATGAAAAAGGTGCCGATGGACTGCTGGCGCGTAATAGCCTGGTCGAGCTGGCGATACAGAACAATGATCAAGCGACGGCAGCCGGTTTGCTCAAAGACATCTTCGCTATAGAGGCAGAAAATAGGGAAGCGCTGATAACGCGTGGCCGACTAAGCCTCGGCAAAAACGACACGAAGTCGGCAATCAGCGATTTTCGGACGGTTTTGCGTAATGACCCGATATCTACCACCGCACTTAAGCTGTTGGCTGCAGCCCACGAGGCTGATGGGGTTCTAAATCTGGCCCTCGACAATTATCGACAGGTGCTACAACTTGAGCCAACGGATGATGATGCGGCGTATAACGCTGCGCGTCTGGCTCTTGCGTCAGGTGAGTGGGAAAGCGCTGAACACCTGCTATCTCTACTCTCGCAACGGCAACCGGATAACGTCGACGTGGCCCGTATGCTGGTGACCACCTATGCCAGCCAGCGGCGGTGGCCGGAGGCGCTTAGCAAAGCGGCGCGCCTGATTGCCCGGGATGACACCGCTGGTCTTGGTTACTATTTGAAGGGGCGCGTTTATTTTGATCAGGACGATTTTGGTTCAGCTGTCGGCGCTTTTGAACAAGCGCTCAAGTTAAAGCCAGCGGCCGTTGAAGCGTTGGAGTTTCTGGTGCGGGCGCGGCAACATGGCGGGGAGATTGACCAGGCCCACCAGTACCTGCTGCAGCATACCGCTCGCTATCCAGAGCAGGTGCATGCCTTTGAGCTACTGGCTGCAGTGCAGCGGCAGCTGGGTGATCTCGTCGGCGCCACCGCATCCTACGAGAAAGCGATAGCCCTGGCGCCACAAAATAGCACGGCCTATCAGCGACTTGCTTCACTGCATGCTGCACAGGCGCGGTGGCCGTTGGCTATCGCAACTTATGAACGTGGCATGGCCGCTAATCCTCAAAATGCCAGACTATATGCAGGCCTGGCTGGCCTGGAGCTGCGCCAGGGCGATATTGATACCGCTATAGCGCTTTATGAAAAAGCACTAAAAATTGACCCTCTCGATGCCCTCGCGGCTAACGATCTTGCCGCAACGTTGGTTGATTACCGCCCGACCAAAGCAAACTTGAAGCGAGCGCTTGCCCTGACGGAGGCGTTGTTAGTTAGCAACCGAAATTCGGCAGTGCTCGATACACTGGGCTGGATTCACTACAAGTTGGGGAATACATCACAGGCACTGAGTTTGCTCACTGAGGCCGTGGCGGCGGGTGGTAAGGGTGCCGTTTATCACTACCATCTGGGTATGGCCTATCACAGCGACGGCCAGCAAGCACTGGCCCGCGAACAACTGGAACTCTCCCTGGGCGGCGCGGGCGATAATTTTTCTGGTCGACAAGAGGCCGAGCTGACGCTTGCTTCTCTGCGCTGAGTATTACTGGGGCCGTGTTCGTTTTTGTGCTTGCCGCTCAATATGTGGTTGCGACTAAGCCGCTTACCCCTGTTCTGCTGATCGCGTCAGGGTGAGTATCCCCCTCTTTCGAGATCCCGAGCTCTGATGGTTTCAATCCTCGGTCGTTTGCGCTGGTCGCCACTAATTTGCAGGTCGCGACTAATTTGTAGTCGAATAAATTTAGGATT
>JBFJZC010000022.1:0-18199 GCA_041622295.1 Porticoccaceae bacterium | reverse complement strand
TTCCATCGTTCAATTTAATCCGTGGCGGATAAAAAATATTCTAGCTGGTAACTGTCAGCGAAGGAAGCTGCGGGAAATGACGAGACGGCGGCGGTGGCCCGTACACCAATAAACTGATCAAGAAAAAACTTGTCAGGGCCCTTGTCTGGGTAGCATAGAAAAATGGCTGAGAGATGGCGTACCTGGTCAATAAGGTTCGACCAAAAAGGCCCAATAAAAAAGATCAATAAAAAAGGCAACAGCCCAGGGGCTGTTGCCTTTTTTTGTACTGCCTGGTCTGGGATCGCTATTGGTGACAATCCCAAACGTTTCGGATTAAGCAGCCAACTTTGTTGTGATTTTGTTGCGTCGCTGCATAAAGCCGAGCATTACCAGGCCGAGGCCGAATAATGTCAGGATACCGGGTGCCGGTATCGCGTGGGCCTGCACCTTCTGCTCGGTGATGGCTGTGAGGCTCAACTTATAGAGACCAGCTCCAATAAAACCGCTGAGGACTTCAAACGATCCGGAACCCCCAAAACTCTGAACTCCCGCCGTGACTGTCGTTACGCTAGAGGAGAGCGTGTAGGCGTTAGTCACGCTGGCCACGTTAAACCCGGTGCCACTTCCTGCCAGCCAGTTAAAGACGAGAGCGCCAGTAGCTGCGTTTCTAATTGAAATCTCAATACTGGCACTGGCCAGGGCCAACACGCCGCTATGCGGTGCAACAATCCGGGCTGCCATGGCGAGTGCGGCATCAAAATTAAACTTGACCGTGCCACCACCAGCTAAGACAGAGAAGCCCAGCTCAGTTGAGGAGCTGGTGGAAGAACTGGAAGCGCCGAGGGTAGTATCCGTCGAGTTGCCTTCGGCGATTTGCCGGGTAGAAATAGTGCCGCCCGCGGGTGTTTGCTCGGAGATGATCTGTGAGTCAGCCCATGAATATTTGTGGCCGGCTGAGCTGCCTTCCAGTATCCACGTGTTATTCACCGGGGTGGTACTATCCGGAAACGACGAGCCAGTGCCAATCGCAACGGCCGCATCTTTCGGAGCCGATGTTGCGGTGCCGGTGCCGCCCAGGCTGGCGGAGGCAACAGAGGTCGATACGGGCGCGACAGTGACGGCACCATTTGTGACGGTGATAAATCCTTTGGTGACCAAAAGGTCTGAATAGGCATAAGCATAAGCTTCGGCCCGGTTATTAATGCCCGCAGTCAGCGCAATTCCTAGCGCTGCAATGGGAAGTACTTTAGATAGCTTTATCATTTACCTGCTCTCCGTTTAAGTCCGTTAAAAACTGTCCGCCCTGTTTCGCTTACTTCTGCCACTGTTGCTGCAGTCGTTAGTATGTCGGCGTCTTGTCTGGCAATTAAGCAAATAGTGGGCCAGGTGCCAGGATCGTCTGACTTTTTAAGATTAACCACATATAAATCAATTGGATACGAATGTTTATTTTTAATGCGGTGGGGATGACGATTACTGATTGCTCAGTGCGAGCGCCTGATAAAGCTGATGTGGAAAATATTCCGACACTCTTACCGTTTGGGGACACTGATTGCTAGCGCTTGCGTAACGATAGTCGCCAGGTTGCTGGCCGCGATATTGATAACTGATTGAATATAAACGACTATTATCTCTAAGCGGTCTGAATTTGTGTAAATAATCCTGACACCCTTGTCCGCTGCGCCCTTTGGCTGCTATATAACATGCAGCATGCAACCCGCAAGCTCTTAGCTGTGTACATGGGCGCGTCCCGGGTGTAGGGGTGGCTCTGGCGCAGGGCTGTGGCGAGGGAGGGCAAAGCAGTCTGAGACTGGGGTTTTCGTTAAAGTCGCGGGACATGCTAACTACTTGTTATTCTCTTTGTTCTCTTTATGCTCTTTATTCTCTGCGGCTTACCTGCTCTGGGGCAGGTAAGCCCGTAGCAGCCAGGCGGGATTTTAGATCGAGACGGGGTTGGCGGGACATGGGGTTGGCGCGACACGGGGTTGGCGCGACATAGGGTTGGCGCGACGCAAGCTTTGGACGGATACAGGGTTTGTGCGGTATGCGGTCAACTGGATAACAGGAGTTTCAATTAATGGTGATGCCTTATCAGAGTGCGTTGGTTAAAGCCTGGAACCTCACCGCAAGGGTGGCGCCGGGGCGGTTGATGTCGCCAGCGCTCGACGTCGACGGGCTGATGGCATCGGCTATCAAGTCCGCTGGCGTCCGTGACTTTGGCGAAGATTCGTTTCGAGAACCCCTCGGTAAACTGGTCGAGGCGCTGGAGGCGACCGATAACCTGCATGCCTTTGGCCGCTTTTATATCAAGCAAATGTTGACGGGGCTGTTGGCGAACCGCTTAAAGCTGGTGGATTTTTGGCAACGCTGTCCAGATGTGCTCAATGAGACGATAGCTGCGCCACTGATTATCCTCGGCTTGCCGCGTACTGGTACTTCGTTTCTGTTTGATCTGCTCGCCCAGGATCCTGCGCATCGCTATCTGACCAACTGGGAGGCAACGGTGGCGCAGGTTGGCCCGGAGGGGGTTTACGCGTGGCAGGATGATCCGCGACGCAAACTGGGTCGGCATCTGTTGCGTTTTCAGCATTACCTGGCGCCGCATATGAAGGAAATACATGTCTTTCACCTCGATGGGCCCGAGGAATGCACCTCTTTGTTAATGCAGGAATTTACCACGCTGGCCATAGCTGCCATGTTTGAGGCGCCAGCCTATTCGGCCTGGCTCGACAGCGCCTGCCACGATGCCACCTATCGCCATTTCAAGCGGATTCTGCAAACGCTACAGTGGCGATACCCCGGGCAACGCTGGTTGCTTAAGTCACCGTCTCATATCGATGCCATTGAATCGATACTCAAGGTATTTCCCGACGCGCGGTTTATCCAGATGCACCGCGATCCCGTCAGGGCGGTGGCGTCATTCGCGAGCCTGTGTGCGGCTTTTCGCGGGATATGCTCCCGATCTGTCGACATGGCGGTGGTGGGACAACAGGCCATGACGCGTCTGGCGTTTGATTTCGATCGCTATCTGCAGGTGCGGCAGAAATGTGCTTCGTCCAGTTTTGTTGATCTGTATTATAACGATCTGGTTACCAGTCCCCTGGACACGGCAAAGCTCATCTATGAGCGCTTCGGTATAAATTATTCGGCATCGGCACAGGCAGATATGGGGGCTTACCTGTCCCGGGAGCGGCAAGGGGGGGCTTCGCATAATTACCAACCCGAGGATTTTGGTCTCACGGCGGCGGCGATTCGACAGCGCTTTAAGGGCTATATTGACGCGTTCGACATTCCTGTTGAGAGCTAGCCTGTCGAGAACTAGCGCTGTTGAGCGCCAGGCACCGGGTAAGTCAGTGTGCTGGCTCGACGAGCGATTTTCAGGGTGCCAACGCGTAAGTGTGAGCAGCAGGCAAAACAGAGTCGACGAGCAGAACAGGGTTGGCACTCGGGACTGGGTTGGTAGGGGACTAGGTTGGTAGGGGCCAGGTTGGTAGGGGCCAGGTTGGTACGAGGCTGTTGGTGCGAGACTAGATTGGTACGAGACCAGGTTGGTACGAGACAGGGTTAGCAAGGGCTATGGTCACAAGGCAAATGACAAACGATCGGGTTGCACTTCTCTCCACGCTGTCGATTGTTGCGACCGTGGTGATTTATTACGCCGGTAGTTGGTTTGACATCGATAGTTTTCCCTATCTCATAGGCCTGTTTCCTGGCGCGGCAGCGATCACCATTGTGGTGTTGCTGGTCCGGGTATTCCTGCTGGTACGCGAGCTTGAATCCTGGGGCAGGGGGGTGCAGCGGAATATGCGAGCGCATATCCTCTTGCACCTGGTGCCAGCGAGTTACCTGGCGCTACATTATTTTGCCGCTCCGACGTTGCTGAGAAATGTGTTCTATCTGGCGCCAGTGTTGCTGTTCTTTTTCACGGGGAGGCAAACGTGGCAAGCTTTTTATCGCCATTTTGGCGCGCCGGTTTATCGGATATTTTTTGCGGGAAATACGGGCATGATGGTGGGGCATGTTGTGCTGATATGCCTGGGGGTGTTGTATGAGTCGCGGTTTGGTGCGGAGATTTTTCAGCGCGCGTTGACGGCTTATTTCATCATCCACCTTCTCGCGCTGGGTTTTGCCGTGGTGAAGATAGAAAAGGATCTCCGTTCGCAGACGCCTCGAGAACTGATTGCCAACGCGGGGTCGTAATCGAGATCTAGGCTTCCGGGGTTATGACTTTGAGGAGTCGCGCGGGCATGCCTCCCCAGACTTCACCGGGGCCGATGCGGGTGCCTTTAGCCACCACCGCTCCCGCGGACACAATAGCGCCATCGCCAATAATGACGTCAGACATGATGACCGCTGTTGCGCCAATCGTGACATTGTCGCCAATGCGGATGGCGTTAAGCGAGAAGTGTCGGCCTTCAATCGCGTGGGAAAACAATACGGCATCGTGCCCGATAATGGTGTTTGCGCCGACTATGGTGAGGGGTGGGTCGAGGATTGTACCCGCGCTGTAGGTGTTATCACCCAGCCGGGCGCCCAGGGCCAGGTACACGACCCGCATCAGCGGCACCGGGAGAAAGTGCGTTCTAATCAGCGAGTTGAATAGAAGAAGATAGAACAGGACATTAACCTGAGCGATGAATTCCTGTCGCGACCCCTCCGGTAGGTAACCTTCCGTCAGTGGCATAACCTGGAGAAAAATGCGGTAGATCAGGAAGGCGTACAGGTAGATAAAAATGACTCCGGCGAGGGTAAGTACCACGCCCCGGAAGTCTCCTAAGGGCAGATTGCCGAGCAGCAGTACAGTGGTCAAAATGCCGAGGCCAAAGGCGCTCAGCAGGGGGATCTGGAAAAATAGAATCTGGCTCAGGCTGATTTTACGCATGGTTTATATCCTCGCCGGTGTTGTTATTTTACCGGGCTGGGCAGTCAGTTTCGGCTGCCGGGCCTCAATTGTACTGCGTCTGCGGCGGTTCACCACGGAGCATGTCCTTTACCAGGCTGGTAAGCCGCGCCTGGACATTGTATCCACGCGCCGCCTGTTGCGCCTTAAGCGCGGCAGTTTTGTAGTGCGCCTGGTTGAGCAATCTTGTGGCTAGTTCCCGTATCTCATTGAGACTGGCTTTTTCTGTGCGCAGGACTTCGCCGATGCCGGCTGCCGATAGATAAGACATATTAAGGTGCTGGTCGAGATTACTGGCGATGCCAAGGACGGGTGTGCCCCCGTGTATCGCCTGGTAAGTCGTCAGGCTGCCGCCGTTACAGATAACGAGGGAGGCCATGTCGGCGGCTTTATCGCCCGGAATAAATTCGCTGACATGAGCATTGCTGGGTACGGAGGACAGCGTAGTCCGGCCCGCCGTTGCGGCGATGACCGTGACGGGAAGAGCGGCCAGTGCGTCTAGTACGGTGGGCAGCAGATCGATTTGCCCGGATGAACCCAGGCTCACATAAACAATCGGCTTTGCACGGTCAATATTGTCCCACCATGGCGGCGCTTGATCACGTGGAGACCAGGGTAGCGGGCCGATGTAATGATGGTTTTTGGCAGTATCCATAACCGGAAAGTACTCGGCCATATCGGCCAGTAATACCTGATCAGCATCCGAATAGATCTTACGCAAATCGTGGCCCAGGCTGGCCATACCGTATTTTTTTCGGACGCTGTTAAGCGGGATGCAATGCAGTGCAAAGGCCAGCGGACGTGACCAGGTAAACAGGTACTGCGACAGGGTTACACCCAGTAGTTTTGTCATGGGTAACTGGGGTACCGAATACCGGTTATTCGAGCCGACGGTCCAGTAGGTATTCGATATGGCTGCGTAGGGAATGTTTCTTAATCTTGCGCTGACCGACAGCGATAGACGAAAATCCCCAATGATCAGGTCCGGCTCAATGCTGTCTATCAGCGAAAGGTCGTCGAGGATGTATCGCTCCAGTATTTGGCGGGTGTACAGGGGCTGTCCTTTTGCCAGAGAGTTTAAAAAATCCTTGCTGCTGATTGACCACAGGTCGTGATGCAAGTCGGCGAGCTCCGGAAACAAATGTTTGTACCGTGGGTCGGTAGCAAAGAACACGTCATAGCTAGATCTGTCCAATGTCGCCGCCAGCACGGCGGGGCGGGCGACATGGGCCAGTGTTACGGCTTCGGCAACAAAAAGTACGCGCGGCTTTCTGTCCCTGTGCTGCTGAGGCATGGCCTTTGATCTATCGGGTTGCGTGCCATCGTCCATATGTCGTATGCCTTGTCATAAGGGCCTGGCCAACATTTAGTAGGTGGCTGCCAGGTGGCTGCTGACGAAAATTGAGTCGACCGGGAGCTGGATTGCGCACGGCTTAATTAATATGTCTTTGCTTATTGTGCTTCTAGAAGAAGCGTATCCGTATCGGTATTTCAACGCAAAAGCGAGGGGCTATGCTTCTGGCAAAAGTTTACTGTTCTGATACAGTGGCTTTCAGTTTAGTAGGTTTTGACAAGGATGGTAATGATGAGGCAGGCGGTCCGGGTTTTTAATGTCGTCATACTTGTTTGGTTACTGGTTAGCTGTGGTGCCGATACTACTACTGAAGGCTATGTAACTAACGCCAGGCAGCACTTAAACGATGGTGAGGTGTCCGCTGCGGTTATCGAACTCAAAAATGCGTTAAGGAAAGATGCGGCACATGGGGAAGCCCGGTGGCTGCTCGGGAAAACGTATTTTGAGCTGGGTGATATGGCTAGCGCTGATAAAGAGTTGCGGAGAGCTCTGCAGCTGGGTATTTCGGAGGATCAAGTTGTGCCGCTGCTGGCGCAGGCATTCCTTGCCCTGGCCAAGCATGATGAATTACAGGCGTTGTTGGTAGAGCAGCTGCCTTCCAGTGATTCAAGAGGCGTGGTTCTCGCAGCGCAAGGCCTGGGCCAGCTGGCTAAAGGACAGCGGGAGGCGTCGGCCCAGCGTATTGCCAGGGCGCTGGATGAGGCCGGAGGGTTGGCCTATGTGCAAATGGCGAAAGCTTTTTTATTGAGCGCTGAAAGTGATCTGAACGCTATCCGTGAACAGCTTGATGAAGTGTTCAAGATTGATCCCGACTATGCGCCGGCTCTCAGTTTGCTGGGTGATCTCGATGCTCGGGAAAGAAAACTGGACGCAGCTGACGCAGCCTATGGGCGCGCGATTGATGCCCGACCTGATAGTTTTGAGGATCGTGTTAAACGGGTACTGGTCAGTATCGAGTTGCAGAAGTACGACGTCGCTCAGGATGAGGTGACTAAGTTACTGGCAAAGGCCCCCAAACACCCTGGTGTTAACTATGCACAGGGATTGATTTACTTTCATGAAAAAAAACTGCCAGAAGCGCAAACTGCTTTTGAACAGGCCCTGGTCGCCAAATCTCGTTACCCGCAGGCGCTTTACTATTCCGCCGCAGTGCATTTGGCGCTGGGTAATCGGCAGCAGGCTGAGGCTTACGCCGGTGACTTCTACAACCTGGCTCCCGGAAATGTTGCCGCCAGAAAACTACTGGGCGTCGTTAAGCTGGCTGGCGAGGATTATACCCGGGTCGAAGAGCTGGTAAGACCTGTGATTGCCGCCGTGCCTGAAGATGTCGATGCCATGAATTTGCTTGCCGCGACCCTGTTGCGACAGGGTAAAACTGATGAGGGCATTGAGTTACTGACAAAGGTCGCTGAGCTTCAGCCCGATTCGCCGGTGGCGCAGATGCGACTGGGCGCGGGGATGCTCGCTGGCGGTGAACAGACGGGCGTTCAATATATAGAGTCTGCACTGAGTTTAAATCCGGATTACGAACAGGCGGATATCCTGCTGGTGTTGAACTTCCTGCGAGAGAATGACATTGGTCGGGCGTTAAGTTCGGCGCAGGCGTTTCGAGATCGCCAGCCGGATATCGCAACGCCGTACAATTTACTGGGGCGCGTGTACTCGGCTGCAAAAAATGACAAGAAAGCACGGGAGTCGTTTGAAAAGGCCCGTAGCATCGCTCCGGGTGACCCTTTCGCCAGCCAAAGTCTGGCGCAGCTGGCGTTGCGAGAAAGTAACTACGACCTTGCTGACGGTTATTATCAGGAGATATTGAAACACCATCAGGATAATTTGCCAGCTTTGTTAAAATTGTCCGTCCTGGAGGAGGCGCGGGGGGATAGTAAAGCAATGGTTGCTTATCTTGAGCGCGCCATCGGCGCCCATCCGACCGCACCGCAACCACGGCTAATTCTCGCCCGCTACTACCTGGCAAAAAACCGGGCGGACAAGGTGCCGGTACTCCTGAGTGGGCTAAATGATGAAGACAAACAGAGTCCTGGGGGGCTACTGGTTGCAGGGATGTCTCAATTGGCCGAGCAGGATTATCGCGCGGCAACCGCTTCCTTTGAAAAACTCGTTGTATTGCAGCCTGAAGCGGCCAACGTGCGTTATTTGCTGGCTCAGGCTTATGATGGCGGCGGCACTGGCAAGGACGAGCGCGTTGAGGCTGAGTTACGCAAAGCAATTGAACTTGTGCCCGCTTATATCGAACCACATCTGGCCCTGGCCCGTTTACTTTTAAAACAGGGCAGGAATGAGGCGTTTGACAAGCAGTTAGCACATGTTGATGCACTGGCGCCGGAGAACCCAGGGGTATGGCTGCTGCAGATTGCCCAGGCTCAGGCGAAGGGAGATGCGGGCGCTGTGTTGGCAATACATGAGAAAGCCTACGAAAAGTTACCCAGTACATCTACCGTGCTCGGTTTGGCCAGACAAAAGCTCGCGATGGGTGATGCTGATGGAGCGATAAGCCTGCAAACCGGATGGCTTAGGAATAACCCAGAGGATGTCGCGGTTTACGTGGCCCTGGCTGACGTATATATCAATACTAACAACGCTCAGTTGGCTATCGATCAATATATCAATGCGTTAAAGTATGCGCCTGATAATTTGGTTGTACTCAATAACCTTGCCTGGTTTTTGCGGGATGTCGAACCTGAAAAATCCGTCCGTTACGCGTTACAGGCCGCCAAGATAGATGGTGAATCTCCAGATGTCCAGGACACGTTGGCTCTGGCGTTGCTGGCGAATGGTCAGTTAACTGAGGCAAAGGAGGCCATCGCAAGAGCCCTGGCCAAAACTCCAGACAATGCTTCGATGCGGTATCATCGCGCCTTGATTCAAACGGCTTCGGGTCAGAAGAGCAATGCGATCAGTGAACTGAATACTGTGCTCCGAGGAAGTGATGATTTCCAGGAGCGGAGCGAAGCTGAGGCGCTGCTGAAAAAACTCAAGGCTGGCGGCTGAGCTGAAGATATGCCGTTCCTTAAATGAGCGAGAGATTCGATCGGCGATTAGCGAGGGGGCGTGTTAGTTGTTTGATGCGTGTACCCAAACAAAAGGCGGATAGGGCGTTTCCGTCGCAGCAAGATAACCCGTTGACAGAGCAAGCTGCGTACGCTGAGAAACCAGCCGTCGCGCTATTAAGCTTTCAATTTTGGCCTGCCAGCCTATTTTTAGGGACGAGGAGCCATGCCTATTAGACTAAAAGTTGCGCGAACTGCGCAGGAGCTGGATGACGTGTTCAGGCTGCGTCACGACGTATATGTAGCGGAGCGGGGCAAGTTTTCAGATAGACGCGTCCACGATGACAATCGGATTGTCGATCATTTTGACTCCATGCCTGGAGCGGCGAACGTTGTTGCGTACGATGGTGCGACAGCGGTCGCTTCGTTTCGCGTAAACAAGGATTCCTCGGTGGGGTTGCCCCCAGAAAAATATTATGATTTTTCTGCTGTTAGACGAGATATTGAGAAATCCAGTGAGGTGTCGACGGGTGGCTCATGCATTGTCAGTGGCAGCATGCTGGCGATCCGTAAAAATTGGCGCCATAAACGCAATGTTGTGGCCGCGCTCTTTAAAACGACGACTGCTGTCATGCATGGCTGGGGCGCGACACATGTTTTTGGTACCGCAAGTGCAGAAACGTTTTCATTGTGGGGGCGCCTCGGTTTCGAAGGTCTGGCGGAATCCCGGTGGGTGGAGTCGGTTGGTGACAGTCTTGTGCCAATGTCAGCCCCCTTTGACAAGGTGTATAACTGGGCCTTTGGCTCCTCGCAATCAGTGGTGGAGTGGTTTTGGCTAGATAATTTCCGGGCGCAGTTTGACCGGATCCTGCTGTCACCTGGGGAGGTATTATTTCGTGAAAATGACGAGGCCGAACATGCTTACGCTGTGGACCAGGGCGGCATTGCTATCTCTCGTCGGGGTCCAGATGGCAAGGAGGTTGTTGTCGCCCAATTGCCCAGGGGGGCATTGTTTGGGGAGCTCGCCATTTTTGATGGGGAAAGCCGATCAGCAACGGCGACAGCCACGATGAATACTGAGGTGGTGGCGATCGGGCGTGAGCAAATGCTGGATATCATTCGCCAGGATCCCGGCAAAATGGATCAGCTGCTCAGCCACTTTGCTCGGCGACTCAGAGACACTGACCATTTGGCTATGGTTCAGGCATTTGCCCCACAAACCGGTCGGGTGGTCTATGCGCTTGATGAGCTGTGGAATTCCGCGACCCCGCGGCAAGATCAGCCCATGGCAAGGGAGGTTCATATAGGCGCGCAGCAAATAGCCAGAAAAGCAGCAGTTAGAGAGTCTGAGGTGCTGCGGGTACTGGAAATGCGCAAGGCCACGGGCGGCCTCGATTATGGCGATAACCTTATTCGTTTTCATCGTCCGCCGACAGAAGATAAGTTATACAGAATTCGCTCATCGTCGGATGTAAAGCAGTGAGATAGTAGAGACAGTTAGTTGGTTGTTGGTTGTTGGTTGTGCTACTGGTGAATCTCCGCTCGAGTCAAACTTAATTATTTTTTGACAAAGAAAACATAGCTCATTGTTTTAATTTAAATTCTTATTTTTCAAGTCCGTGGACCGTAAGGCGACACGCGGCAGCGTTGATATCACCATAGATTCAGAGTTTGGGGCGTAGGTGAATGGTAGCGTCGAGCGAAAAACGCTTCCCCGTATTATATTGTGACCTCAACCAACGCTGCTGCATAAGGTCTCGAGATGCGTGTTTTTGCATAAGACGGTGCGTTGATCACAAATGCATTTGCGGGTCCCCAGGGACTTACAGTTCGTATTTATTGGGGGGTATGGTTGATTAACATCAATCTGCCGTGCTGGCAATTGATTATCATGGCCTCTGGCACATGCTCACTATGCGAGGTTGTACTAGTAAGTTCAAGTCGCACTGTCAGTTGTAACAATGGATCGGTAGATTGGCTGTGGGGTTGGAGCCCGTGTTGAGTGCCTTTTGTGGGCGTGCAAGTCGAATGGGGGCATGGATGAGACTGCATATTTCGGTTGATTGACGCGGGCTGATTAATTTTTGACCATTAGTCTGTGATTATGACCGTTAATCTTTCGCCTCTTCCTCCCTGGATAAGTTGTGATCGACACTAGGCGGCCCGCAAAATTGGGAAAGAAGTTGAGTGTGTGTATCGGGAATAGTAAGGACGGCGCTCGTATGATGTTTAACCTGGACGCTTGTGCTGTACCTGATACGGGATCGGCAAGTTTGAGTCGAGCATTAACGTTACCGTTACTGCGCCTTCGTCTACCGGGGTCCCTGCGGTATCAGCCGATGATTGCGTACTTGACGCCGTATCGTCGTTCAGGCTTCCATTGCGCCCTCGTTCCTCGGGTGACATCGTGGAGTCCACTGGACAGGGTCGATGGGACGGTACAAAATACAACTGGCGACAGGAAGTGACTTGAGAGGAAGGATCCGATGAGCAGCAAAAGTAATTATCGCCTTGATAATAACGTAACTACGGTCGAAAGGGGTTTCCCGCCGCTTCACAAGGCAAGAGACGGGGTTGTTCAGCAGCCTCCTGGGCGCGTCAGAAGCCGTTTTCGATTTTGCAGAGGAAAATTCCGTTTATTTGGGCATTATGTTCACGCGCAATTTTTACTGCTTGCGGTTGTTGAAGCCTCTGTTCTGATTAGTGCTAACTACGCATTATTCGCATCTCTGGGCCATAGTAATTATCCTCAGTCCTGGTTAAGCACATGGTCAGCTGTTGGATTCATTTCGTCGGCAATTATTTTCAGTCTGGCAATTATGGGCTTGTACGACGGGCGCCAGAGAGAGAGCGTGTCCGGAATTTTTTCGCGTTTTACCCTGGCTTTCATTTTCAGTTACGTGGCAATTAGCGTCTTTGTGCGATATTTGGGGCTAAGTCCGATCCTTGTGGGTAATGAATTGCTATTTTTAGCGATGTCTTTGATTATTCTTGGGCTTATAAGAATAATCTTTTACCTATTTATAGATGGCAAGGTATTACTGCGCAGGGTTCTGGTACTTGGTGTGGGTAAGAAAGCCCGTTATATCGATAATATCAGGCGTAAATCTGATATGCGGGGGTTTCAGTTGGCGGGGTTTGTTGCCGCCAAAGGGTGTCAGCAAACCCATGTAAATCCACGTAGGATTCTCCATGGCGGCCAGAATATTTGTAGTTTTGCGCTGGACAACGATATTGATGAAATAGTTGTTGCGCTGGATGGTGACGAGAGGGTTTTGCCTGAGCGGGAATTGCTAGAGTGCCGAATGAACGGCGTCGATGTGATAGGCGCGGTTGATTTTTTTGAGCGGGAAAGAACATTACTGCATCTGGACCTTGTTCAGGCGGATTGGCTGATTTTCACCAGCGGATTCCGCAGGAGCCATGTGGCGTCTCTCATCAAACGCAGTTTGGATATTGTTGCCAGTGTTGTAATCCTGGCCGTTTCCGCACCGATTATGCTGTTAACTGTGGTGGCGATACTGTTAGAGGATAGGGGTAAAGGCTCGGTATTTTACCGGCAGGAACGCGTTGGTAAGGGTGGCCGTCTCTTTGGGCTGTTTAAGTTCAGAAGTATGGTCAAGAATGCCGAGGCTGACGGGGTGCCTCGCTGGGCGGTTGAAAACGATACGAGAATTACCAGGGTCGGTGAGTTTATACGCAGGTATCGGGTAGATGAATTGCCACAGTTGTGGAACGTATTGACGGGTGATATGAGCCTTGTTGGACCTCGCCCTGAGCGACCAGAGTTTGTAGAGGAGTTGACTCAGCTTAACGCCCTTTATGTGGGTCGACATACCGTGAATCCCGGTATCACGGGATGGGCGCAGTTGTGTTTTCCCTATGGTTCGTCTGAAGAGGATTCGCTGCAGAAGCTTCAATATGATCTTTACTACGTCAAGAATGGTAGTTTTTTTCTCGATCTGTATATACTCGCGCAGACAGTTGAGGCTGTGCTGTTTAAAAAAGGCGCGAGATAAGCTTCGTTGAGAATTACTTCGGTCGGTGTACGTTCGTCATTACCCATAGCCATTACGCTCAGAATCTCTCAAAACTCATGGCTTTAGGCTGTGTTTCTCTAGCAAGGTGTAGAGTGTTGGGCGGGTAACCCCGAGAGATCTCGCCGCTTCGGAAATATTATTGTCGGCAAAGGCAAGCGCCCGTTGAATGGCCTGTTTCTCAGCTTCTTCTCGTACTTGCTTAAGATTAAATGGCAGGCGCTCCTGACTCTGTGGTGCGTTGAGCTCCAGATCCAGGGGTGTGATTTGAAGGGTTTCCGCCATGATGACGGCGCGCTTTATGCGGCTTTCTAGTTCCCTTACATTCCCGGGCCAGGCGTATGCTTCGATGGCGAGAATTGCTTCTGCGGTAAAACCTTTGATGGACTTTTTGTATTCGCGGTTAAAGCGATCGAGAAATGCTTTGGCAAGCACCACGGCATCGCCCTCTCGATCCTGCAGTGGTGGTATCTGAATGGTCACTTCACTAATTCTGTAGTAAAGGTCTTCGCGAAACGTGCCTTGATTGATGTGGGCTTTGAGGTCCTGATGGGTCGCACAGACTACGCGGACGTCGACGGGTATTTCTTCTCTCCCGCCAACTCGTTCGATAACCCGTTCCTGCAGGAACCGCAGGAGTTTAGCCTGTAAATCTATGGGGAGATCACCAATTTCGTCGAGAAAAAGAGTGCCGCCATTGGCTGTTTCGATTTTCCCTGGCGTTTGTTTGTGAGCACCTGTAAACGCGCCTTTTTCGTAGCCAAAAAGCTCACTCTCCAGGAGGGTGTCTGGAATAGCGGCACAGTTGATGGCCACGATTCGTTGTGATGACCTGGGGCTGAGTTCGTGTATCGCCTGGGCAAAAAGTTCTTTGCCGGTACCGCTGGCGCCCAATAGCAACGTGCTTATATCGGACGGAGCGATTTTTTCGATATCACGGCAGATTTTTAGCATTAGCGGGCTTGCGGTAATGATGCCCAGCAGCGGGGTTTCCCTGTGTGCGTATTGCAGGCGGCGATTTTCGAGCTCCAATTTATTGACTTTATATGCGCGCTCTACAATCAACGTCAGCATTTCAGGGTCAACTGGTTTTTGATAAAAATCGTAGGCGCCAATGCCAATGGCCTTGACTGCATTGGCTCGATCATTGTCGCCCGTAACGACAATCACTTTTGTATAAGGGTTCATTGACAGTATTTCTGCCAGTGTTGCCATGCCTTCACTGACTCCGCCAGGATCGGGCGGTAAACCAAGGTCAAGTAAGACAACGCCGGGTAATTGGCGGCGTACCTGCGCAATGGCATCCTGTCGGTTACCGCAAATTGCGACGTCGAAGCCATCGAAACACCATCGGAGCTGGCTCTGCAGGCCAGGGTCATCTTCAACGATTAGCAGGTGTTTACTGGTCTCGTCCATTATTGAACTCCTGATACCTGTGGTGGGGTAGCAGCGTCTGTCGCTTCGATACACGGCAGGTTCACACGGAATATGGATCCGACAGCGGGCTCACTACTTACGGAGATACTGCCCCCCAATGATTGCAGATATTCTCTGCTTTCGAACAAGCCTATGCCCATGCCGACCAATCCCTTAGTGGTTTCAAAGGGCTTAAAAAGTCTGTGCTCAATAAAATCCTTATCCATTCCCGCGCCAGTGTCCTCTATTTCTATGGTTGCCTGATTTGCGCTGACAGCTGTCCGAATGATCACCTGTCCGGCGTCGTCGGTTGCTTCCTGGGCGTTCTGGATGATGTGCCCAAACACAGTCGCAAGCAGTTCCTTATCCGCCCACACGTGCACTTTATCACTGGTCGCCTTAAGTTGTGGTATTGGCTGCAGCTCAGCACGCCTTGCTATGACTTCTTTAAGCAGGGTGTGCAGTTCAAGTGCACTGGGATCTTTTCCGCGCGCACCGCTTCTCATTTGCTCCATGAGCCGTGTCATGCGCGCCACTGAATTTTTGATGGTACTGAATACATCGTCAATGAACTCAGGATTTGCCCTGTGTTTTTCCGCATTTGCAACGATCAGGGACTGCTGTGCCAGTATGTTTTTCAGATCATGGATGACGTAGGCCGATAACTGGTTAAATGCTTCAAACTGTCTTGCCTGTATCAGCGCTTTGTCAGACAGGAATTGAGCAAGGTGAGCGGCAGCCTGTTGGCCGGCCATTTTCAGGAGGTCGCGGTCTTCCCAGTTAACATTCGGCAGAATGTTGGAGCGCTTGAGAATGACTATTCCGAGAGGTTTAGATTTCACTAAAAGCGGGACAATCAGTCGCGCGTCTTCCAGATCAATGAGCGGGTCTGGTAACTGCAGTCCGGGGTAACTGTGGGGCGTTTGCCGGTAATCATCGAGGTCAACTATCCATCCTGTGTCTTCGATAAATTCCAGCAGAGCAACCGCCCAGTCCGGGTGTGATGACGTGGGAATGGGCATCTTCCAGTTTGCGCAATATTCAAGTTGGTTGTTTTTATCCGTTATCCACAGTAGTGCCCCGTCACTATTAACCAGTTGTGCAATGGCCTTGGTAATACGCTGCGGGACCTCAGCGCCATTGCTGGCGATAGTCTGAGTAAACTTCAGCCATTCTTCGCGGTAGTCATATTTATAGCTAAAGAAGTGTTTACTGATTAAGACACGGATTCGTGCTCGAATCCGGTCGGAAAATAGCAGAACTAAAAGTAGTATCCCCGATGCGCCCAGGAAGGTTACCTGGAGTACACCCCCCCAGGTGCCACCGTAATACCGCACAAAATAACCGGCGCCAGCCATCGCCAGTAGATAGATGCCTGCGCCCAGCAGCGTCGCTGACTGGAATACTATTTTGCGGGAGACGTGGATGCCCAGATTCCAGGTGGGGTTGCGTGCGATGGAAATGGCTATCAGTGGCGTTACGATGGCATTGACGAAGCCGCGTGCATCCCACAGTTGCCGGTTTACCTGCCTGAACAACAAGGCCTCGGAATAAAGGTAGAAATCGTAGGCAAATACGACACCGAGACCAATGCACAGATATTTGATCGACCACCGTTGCGTTGTGTCAGTATTGCGAAAGAGTTGCTCCACAATCAACAGGCCAATGAGCGCGGTGGCGACCCACATTACCAGTGTTAGCTCGACGAAAAATGTACTGGAATTGCTGTCATTAAAGCTGCTGGGTGCGATCAATATCACTGCGCACGCGACCGCTATAAATAAGACGTACAGGCTTTTCCAGTGCAATTTGGTGGACCTGGCTTCCGGCTGACTATTTTGCGACCCGGCGATAGTGTTTTGAGATCCGGCGACATTGTTTTGAGAACCGATAATACTGAGCATGAACAAACACCAGCCTGCATCCCGGGCCAGTTCGGTGACCTGGAGGTAGTGATGGGATAGCAAGGGGACGACAATCGACGATGCCGATACCGCAGCCCAGACAAGTGTCAAAAAGCTGGCTACCAGCACTCGCGTTCCCATGGCGTTCCGCCGCCAGGAAAAGACCAGGAGGAGCACCAGCATGAGATAGCTGATGACTGCAGAGAGGTAACTTATAAGTCCGATGTTCACGAAAGTGTTTTATGAGTACACAGCGCTATCAATGCGCCGTTGGAGCCATGTGTGGAAATCAAATTAACTCCCTTTATTATCGCTATCCGCTAAAAGCGTGAAACACTTCTGCAATGTTAGCCCGCTAATCTGACTGCGGCCAGATGTTTTTAGTTTAAGTGTTTTGAGTTTAAGTAAAACCTGACAATACGTAATCCGGCGGTTAAAAACGTGAGGCGATTTCATCGCCTAATCGCGGGTCGCTAACCTGACGGATTTTTCCGGATCTGATCCTTTGGTCTTTGATTGATGCAGTTAGGCCGGCAGAAAGACGGTGTCATCAGTACGCTCGGGTGTCTCTGGATCGAGCGGGGCAGTTTGGCCCTGGTTCAGTAAGCGTATAGTCCAGTAAGCGTAAGTAAAATGCTGGCGGGCCGATAAGCGGAGCGGCTTTTCCGACAAAAGGAAGTTTTTGCTGACAAGCGAGGCCATGTTGTACGGATATCACACTAGACTTGCCAAGTCTGATGACCTACAAAAAGATATCGCCGAGCTGAGTGGTCGGTAATGGCCTGCAGCCTGGTGTCTGTTGGTGGTTTAGATCGGTATTTTAGATCGGGTGGCCAAAGGTTCGGTTTCGTTTGAGTTTGTCATTCGAGCCGGTGGTGATAAGATTGGTTTCCGGTGTGCCAGGCGAAGTCGTGTGACACATTGGCAAGTGCGGTGGAGGGAGGTTTGCTATATGGATAGCCATAAGACTGAATCAGAGGACAGTACAATGGATAGCGGTGATCAAGGAAGGGGCGTTGCTGGTGTGACTTTAGCCGGCGAGCGGGAGGTAAACAGCGGACGTCGTAATTTCACTAAAGTTGGCCTCGCCGCCCCGGTTTTGCTGGCAATGGTTAATCGCACTGCCTGGGCGAGCCCGGCCTGTGCCCCGTCCGCTTTCATGTCTGCTACGATTGCGTCGTTAAACCCCAGCCAGATAGATTGTGGGCAGCCCGTGGGTAAAAGCCCGGGTTATTGGAAGAATAAGCCTACGTCGTGGCCGGCACCTTACTATCCCGACCCGAAGAAAGCAGCAGGCCAGTCGTGCTCGTTTTATGCGAACACACAGGGTGATGGCCAGTCGTATGTAGACGGGGGTTCGCAAGCGAATCACACGTATTGTCGCTCAACCAGTAAATTCAGTGAGGTTTTCAATTGTTTGGGGTCTTCGCCCTACCCAGATAACTGGACCTTGATGGAAGTACTGCGTAACGGTAATGGCCATGCAGGTATGCAAAATGTGGAATTCCATGCCGTGGCTGCTTTACTCAATGCCGCCAGTGGCCAGGCCAACTACAACTTAAGCGTTGCCCAGGTGATCGATATCTTCTGTGATTTGA
>JBFJZC010000021.1:0-18299 GCA_041622295.1 Porticoccaceae bacterium | reverse complement strand
TTGTCCGCGCCGATGGTTTGCCCTGGTCGGGTACTTTGCCCGGCTAACATACTGATTCCGGCGTCCCACTCCTGCCTCGTTCCAGAAGGTGTGATCTCCGTCTCGACAATGAATCCATTCCGGTTCTCGGTCAGTATATGAACTTCCCCCGGTTTAACGGACCACTAGTTAGCGGCTAAGGCCGCGTTTTCGAATACCAACGGTGCCACCTGCCCAATATAGGAATGGCGTCGCTGGCGATTATAAAACACCTCAATATACTCAAAGATACTGGCCTTTGCTTCAGTGCGGCTACGGTAGTCCTCATGGTGCACCAACTCTGTCTTTAGCGTGTGAAAAAAGCTCTCCGCGACAGCATTATCCCAGCAGTTGCCTTTGCGACTCATTGAACACTCCATGCCGTTAGTGGCGAGCATTGTCCGATAATCAGCTGCGGCATACTGGCTACCCTGATCTGAGTGCAACAGCAGCGGACTGTGGACCTTTCGGCGCATCAGGGCCATCTTCAAGGCATCTACCACCAACACCGTCTTTATGCGCTTATGCATCGCCCAGCCAATCACCGCTCGGGAATACAGGTCAATGATCACTGCCAGATACAACCAGCCCTCTCGGGTGGGTATGAAGGTAATATCCGACACCCAGCGTTGATTTGGCTGTGCGGCTGCGAATTGCTGTTCCAACCGATTCGGGGCAGGCACCGTCTTACGTGAGTCCGTCGTCACCCGGAATTTGCGTATCGTCTTTGGCACAATGTCCGCACGCTGCATTAATAACGCAATCGTGTTCTCTCCAACCTGTTCGCCTAACTCCAGCAGATCCTTATGAATACGAGGTGATCCATATGTCTCGCGGCTCACCTGGTGTAAATATCGGATCTTCTCCGTCAGTGCCTGATGACGCTGCGTTCGCGTACTCTCTGGACGGCCTCGCCAGTCGTAATAACCACTGCGAGAAACACTCATTGCTCTGCACATCATCCGAACCGAGTATTGACTATGATGCCTATGAATTGCTGCATATATCATGGCTGGTTCTTCGCGAAGAACACCGCCGTTTTTTTTAGAAATTCATTTTCTTCCTGACTGCTAGCCAGCGCCTTCTTTAAGCGCTGGATTTCAGTATCTTTGTCCTTTGCCGCTCGCTTGCCTGAGAAAGCGCCGTCTTGCTTCTCTTCTAATTGCTTCCTCCATTTATAAATCTGATTGACCCTCAGCCCCAACTCCCTGGCCACCTGCGTCACCGGTTTGTCTGATTCCGTCGATAGTCGTACTGCTTCAACCTTGAATTCTTTGCTGTATGTCTTGTACTCTCGCTTGCTCATCGATCACTCCTTCAAGGCCATAGTAGCCCTTTGTTGAGTGTCCGTTAAACTGGGGGAGGTTCAGATCTTGCAATCATGCATTTCTCCGCCAACCTTTCAATCGCCAGACTGACCGTAGTGTAATGAACCCCAAAATAATCGGCAATCTTATTCATTGTGTGATCGCCGGTTGCGTGCGCTGATACCATCGCTGCCCATGGATCTGATGATGCGGTGCGTTTTCTGGAGAGTAGCGCAGGCGGTCTAGTATCTAGACAGCCTAACGCTTCAAGTGGTTTTGTGCTTTTCGCATCAGCTGGCTTGACTGGTTACGCTGCATTTAATTTGACCTTACGTACATTTGAAAGCTTGATGCTTTTTTTAGCCTGAATGAGATCGAAGGCATGTTGCATAGATAGCCAGCTTTCAGGGCTCCGCCCCAGCGCCTTTGACAAACGCAGCGCCATTTCGGGGCTAACACCGCTTTGCTTTTTGAGTATCCTATTTAAAGTGGAACGGGAGATATCGAGTTTCTCAGCAAGATAGCGGCAGCTAAGGCCAAAAGGCTCCATGTAGGTGGCCTGGATAAACTCGCCAGGATGAGGGGGGTTGTACATAACCATTAGTGATAATCCTCGTAGTTTAAGAGGCAGGCATTACCGTCTATGAATTCGAAAGTGACACGCCAATTGCCAGTTAGCTAGTTATGTAGCACCGCAATACTGCCATCACCCAGATCACCCCAGCCGGTCACCAGGCCGAGTTTGGCGTTTTTGACCTGACGTTCTCCGCACTCACCGCGCAACTGGCGGGTAGCCTCGACGATATGGTTGGCGCCGGCGACGTGGGCTTCGCTGAGCAGGCCGCCGTGGGTATTGATGGGGCAGGCGCCGCCGAGTTCGATGGCGCCGTCTTTGACGTAATCGGCGATACCGCCGCGCTCAAATAGCCCCATGGCTTCCATTTGTAGCATTACCACGTAGGTGAAGCAGTCGTAGATTTGCATAAAGTCCATGTCGTGGACTTTGACGCCAGCCATATCAAAGGCTTTCTGGGCGGCAAAGGACAGGCCAATCTGAAAAGGGTCGGGCCGGGCTGCGATGTCATCAGCCGGGTAGGGATGACCCTCTGCAGCACCAGCGATATAGATGGGTTTTTTGGCCAGATCTTTGGCGCGCTCCGGGTTGGACACGATGATGGCGCAGGCACCGTCGGTTTCGAGGCAGCAGTCATATAAACGAAAGGGTTCGGAAATCCAGCGGGCGTTGAGGTATTGCTCCATGGTCAGTTCCTGACCTTTCATCAGGGCTTTGTCATTGAGCTGGGCATGCTTGCGGGCAGCAATGGCGATGGCGCCGGTATCTTCAGGTTGCGTGCCATACAGTTGGCGATGGCGGGTGGCGAGCCAGCCATAGAGCTGAACCGGCAGGGTTACGCCATAGGGCGAATAAAAATCCCTGATGGACAGTGTCATGGCTGTTTTAGCGAGGGCTTTGGGTACGGCACCCGGCTCGGACTGGGGTTTGCGCTTTGGGCCTGGTTTTGGGCGCAGGGCCGAGTAACCTTTCCAGCCACCGACCACGCAAACGTGGTTGGCGAGGCCGTTTGCCACGGCGGTTGCGGCATCCTGTAGGCCGGTCACTGCACTGGCACCGCCGGTGAGTATGGTCACGGAATAGCGCATATCGGCGATGCCCAGATTGGCCGCCAGCTCTTCTGAAAAAATACCCGAGGGCGGAATAATGCCATCCAGCTCGCTGGGCTTGAGGCCTGCATCAGCCGCAGCATTACGGATGGCCTCCAGCATCAAATGCACGGATGATTTATTGCTGCCACCGCGGGTATAGGGTGTTTCTCCGACCCCGGTAATGACTGCTTTGTCGCTGAAGTTCATGGCTGTTGCCTGTTATCGGTAGGGTTTAGCGCAGCGCTGGGTCCAGTGTTGAGTCACTTGCCGGGGCTCATGATTGGTGCGCTTTCATTATGGTTCTCACTACGTGGTTCTCACTATAGTCGACATGACCGGTGTGGACATAGCTGCTGTCTGCATGGCTACCGACACGGTTACCGACACAGCTACTGAAATCGCTACCGTCTGCTTAGCTAAAGCGACATAAAAAACTGGATCCTCTGCCGAGTATGGCTTTTGAGCGTGGAAAGTCACAGCACAGCAGGCCGAAGCATGACTGGGCGGGGTGCGCGCAAAGATTTACAGGTTCTTCGGGTGCGTCTATGCTCCGTGGTCTGGTTATAACCCTTTTCGGTGGACCTGGTTGGAGATTACCAACACAAAAAATATCAGGTCAGGCTGAGCTTCCCCCAACCAAAATTGAATTAATTCCAATAAACAGGAGACTATAAAAATGCCAACACCACCGAGTGAAGAGGTCGTATTAAGCTGGTTCGATAGTTTGTCGAACTGGGGCCGCTGGGGCGACGATGATCGTCTGGGCACCATGAATCATTTAACACCGGCAAAACGGGTGTCTTCCGCGAGCCTGGTTCGGGAAGGTATTTCGGTGTCGTGCAGCTGGGATATTAAAACCGGCTTACAGCCCGGCGCGACCGTTGAGTCTCAGCGCTACATGCTGTCCACCGGGCTGGGACTGGACGAAGAAGGGCGCAAGGGTCTGTTTGGTGCTGGCCGGGCAGGGGCCGCGCAGGAGTACATTGGTTTGGTCTTTCACGGTCTTGATGTCACGCATCTGGATTCGTTGGCCCATCTGTTTTGGGATGGGAAAATGTACAACGGCGTTTCCTCGTCCCAGGTGTCTGATCGTAACGGCGCCTTAACCCACGATGTGCTGGCGGTTAAGGAGGGTGTCACCACCCGCGGCATTCTGCTGGATATCCCGCGCTTACGCGGTGTCGATGTGCTGGATGCGGCCGATCATGTTTTCCCGGAAGACCTGGAAGCGGCGGAGCAGGCTGCGGGTGTGCGTGTTGAGCCGGGCGATGTGTTGCTGGTCCGTACGGGTGAGGGTGGTGCCCGCATTGCACAGAAAAAAGCTTATAACGCTAACAAGCCTCGCTCGGGCTATCAGGCGGCCTGCCTGCCTTGGTTGCAGGAGCGGGGGGTCGCCATGATCGGCTCCGACGTTGCCCAGGACGTTACCCCGGCGGGCTACAAGACTGTCAGTATGCCCATCCATATGGTGGGTATTGTGGCAATGGGCCTGTGGCTTATTGATAACTGCCAGCTCGAAGAGCTGGCCGCGACCTGCGAACGACTGGGTCGCTGGGAGTTCCAGTTCATGATGTCGCCGATTCGTTTCCAGGGTGTAACGGGCAGCCCGGTCAATCCGCTGGCGATTTTCTAAAGCGGACCTAGGAAAAGAAATGTCTGCGGTCATTGATACACCGCTGCTCATTGTCGGCGGCGGTCCGGCGGCGTTGATTGTTGCGACCGTGGTGAGTGGGGCGAGCATGGGGAGTCTCGTCGTTGGTCACGAGTCAGTGGGTGGTGATGAGCTGGTGCAGCTTGATGAGGCCGCGGTGGCGGTACTCAAACCGCATGGTGTAATCAATGTGTTGCGGCCCTATGTCACAAGTACGGAACCCTTTGTGATCACCGCAGCTTTATTTGAAAAAGTGTTGAAACACCACTGCGTGGTGAATATGAATATCACCGTTTACGATGGCATGAAATTAGTCGATTTAAAGATTGTTGGTGATGGCGGTGATGCTGGTGATGGCGGTGATAGAGATAACGGTGATGGTGAAACTGGCCGTAAGGAGCTCGGCGCCACGGCCACCATTAGCGATGGTCATTCTCAGTGGCAGGTTAAGGCTGATTATCTGGCAGATACCGGGGACTTGTCTGTCGACCTTAACGAGGCCATTAAGTCAGGCGCCGCGTTGGCCCGAGAGGTACTTGGTCGTCTTGGCCCTGTCCGGTAGTGAGTGCTTATCCGTTCCAGAAGCGAACGCGGCCGGTATCCATATGGATGAAACCGCTACCGGGGTAATAGCCGACGCCGCCACCACGCAGCGCGAGTGCAGCCTGGTGCAGACCGGCAAGATTCTGGCCGGGGACACGAATATCGATGGCTTTACCTTCCAGGTGCAGGCTGCGCGACGCAACGCCGCTTGAGTTGGCGTTAAGCATGGTATTGGTCGCCGGGGAGCGGTAACCAGAGATGATGCCGAAAGGTTTGTTGCTGTTTACCTTGAGCTTCAGCGCGTAGAGCAGATTAAGCAGTTTCGGATCTATGGGCATAACATCGTTGGTACGGAAATCCCGCAGAATGTGGTTAATGTCGGCGAGATTGTCTTTGATGTAGGTGCCATTGGCCCAGTAGGTGGTCTTGAGCTTTTCGCCGGTATGCAGGTTTTCAAAAGTGAGAACCCGTTCGCCGTGGGGCTGAACCTGCGCGATGGCCGGCGCCATGGCAAAGCTGGCCGCTGCCATGGCGGCTAAACCTAGTATGCGCCGCCGCCCTGGTGACACCAGGGATTCGTCTCTCTCATGATTTTTTTTAAAGCCCATGCATTCACCCTGTCTGCTGTGTTAAAACTTGTTAAAACGGTCGTAAAACCCGGCAATACATCGATCCCGGTAGCACGTCTGTTTTATGGTTGCCCCACTGGTTATGGCTACCGTTATTTTCGCTGCTAGTTTGTTGCTGCTAGTTTGTCGCTGCCAGTTGTTACTGTTAGTTGTCGCTGCTGTTTATCGCTAATTTATGGTTGCTGTTTAATTGTCGCTTGTCGGCTGTCGCCAGGACAACTGATCGGTCGGCAATCTGATCATGAACTAGAGGCCGACTTGCTTAAGTTACTTATAACTTTAGTTACTTTTAACTTTGTTAAGGCACTGATGACTTTGTTAAGTTAGCAATTTAGGTAGGCCGCCCTGTAGATAAATTGCCCTAATTCCCCGAACTTCCATCTGAAATAGGAGAAACTGCATAAGCCTGGCTGATTTTCGATCAAAATCCGGCCAGTGTAAATAGCGCCGCGGAAATCAGTCGACTTCCGACCCGAATAATGCCACAGCCATCGCCTTATCCCGTTCATAAACATCGGGGCGAAATTGCAGTACACCCCGCTCATCGACCCAGGCGGTCATATAGGTGAAATAAATTGGTACGGGCTCTCGTAAACTGACGTTCTGGGTGACGTTGGACTTGACCGTGTCCAACAGCCGCGCGCCGTCCCAGGTGTCGTCATTGAGCAGCCGTTCTGCCAGCTCAAGGGGGCGCTCCAGCCGAATACAGCCGGAGCTGAAGGTTCGTACGGCCCTGTCGAATAGCTCGCGCTTTGGCGTGTCGTGCAGATAGATATCGAAGGGATTGTTGAGCATAAATTTGATACGACCGAGGGCGTTGCCGGGTCCTGGGTCCTGGCGAAATTTGTAGGGAGAGTGACGACGGGTGATGCGACTCCAGTCGACCTGTTCCGGGCTTATTTCAACGGCGTCCGGTTTCCAGCTGTCGAAAACACGGATCTTTTGCTGCGCCAGATAGTTCGGATTCGACCTGAGTTGGGGGTAGATATCCTCTTTCAGAATCACCGCTGGAATGGTCCACGTCGGATTTACCGCCAGGTAAGTGAGGCGTCCGGAGAAGGCCGGTGTCTGGCGGTAGGTTTTGCCGATAATAACCCGCATTTTCAACGGCAGGTGGTCTTCCTCATTGAGCTCCAGTTCGTAACCCGCCATGTTCACGAGGATATAGCGGTTGCCAAAATCCCGGGGCAACCAGCGCCAGCGTTCGAGGTTAACGCGCACCTGCGTGATGTGTTGTTCCACCGATATATTCATGGCTTTAAGGGTTTGGGCACCGACGGCGCCGTCGACTTCCAGGCCGTGACGGGCCTGAAAAAATTGCACTGCCTCTTCCAGCGCATCATCGAATAAGTCGGCGGACTCAATGGGCTCGACAGTTAAATCACCGCTGATTTTCAGCCGCTCCCGCAATAGCGCCACGCGTTGATCCCGATCCTCGCGGCGCAGGGTCGGGCCCGCTGGCAGCGTTTGCCAGCCGCCCGCCGCAGCCAGTTGCTGTAAGCGATGCAGGGCACCGCGCAATGCTTTGTAACGCGCATGGGAAGGGGTTAGCTCGGTGATGACCTCTTTAACACGGGCCTGTTCGACAGCCTCAACCAGCAGTTGGTCGGGTTGTAGCTCGGGTGGTGGGATATGCCACTGAATATCGAGCTCAACCGGCAGGAAGCGCCCGCGATACAGGTCGGTCGCCAGCCTGAAGAAGGCATCGCTGAGCAGCAGCTCCAGCTCTACGCCGTTGCTGGCTGCCCCGCTATCGCCGCTTATCAGCGAGCGGATACGGGACAAATGATAATTCTCGACCTCGAAGCCTTCCTGTCCGGCGCTCTGGATCTGTTCAATCAGAACTTCAGCCTGAGTGCTGAGTCCGTGCGGTCCCAGCCATAGCGGCTGGTAGTCCCGGCGAAGATAGAGCGCATGTAAACGCTCAGCCTGCGCGAGCTGAATAGCGGGGATAGCAGTACCGTCTCCGCCGCTTTGAAAAGTATGTTGCAACCCGTCACGGGTCTGCTCGGGGGAAATACCTGTTGCGGCCCGTAACTGAGGCGATGCTGACAGCAGTGTGAGCAGGAAAATGGCGACCGCCACACCTGTTGCGGCCCTGTTCCAATTCCAGTTATTGTTGTTATTGTTGTTGTGCTGGCTGCACCCGTGCCGGTATTTGCGGCCCCTCGGGCAGGGGTGTTGAGTGACGAACCATTGCATATCATCTCCACTAAAGACGTTCTGGTAAAACCTTATCAGACGCGGCCGCACACCGTCTGTGACCGAGCTTACCTTATCGATAAGCTAATATCGACGCGCCAGGTCATGTGAAGCGTTCGAGCTGTCCGGCCAGACGCTTACCCGGCAGCGTAAGCGCGTTAGTGCAGCAAAAATTATTAGCTTGCTGCCCAGACAGTGCCTTAATATACGGACCCACCAGGCCCCTGCTCGTCATAATTCGGCGAGACTTTTTGAGGCGTTCACAACCCGTTTAAAAAGGGCGGCAGTTAAACCATCGCTAAGGAAAGGCTCGGCTGAGATAGCTTTGCGCTGGCGCTGCTCAGACCTTTCCGCCACAGGCCATAAAATGGAGATTAGTATGGGATCAGATGCAGAACGAGATGTAGAGAAGGGCTATGCGAAGGCGGATTTCGTTGCAAAACTACGGCGCCTGGCCGATGCCATTGAGAACGGTGAGCGCTTCAAAATACAGATTGCAGGTGAGCGAATATACGTCCCGGTCAGAGCTGCCTGCACGATTGAGCACGAGAGATCAGGCGACGAGGAAGAAATAGAATTTCAGATCAAATGGAAGCATGAGTAATTCGCCAGGCGTGCAACGCCACCACTGCACAGGTCTATGCACCATCTGCCTGAGTTCAGGGGTTTATAAGGGCAGGTTTTAAGCGGGCTATAAAGGCAGGCGAATTTGCTCTTCCTTGGCCAGATATTCTCTGAGGTTTTTGGGTCGATAGCTGTCGCTGCTATAAAAACGCTGTTCGGCGCTAATATGCAGCGTTTCGTCGGCATTGGTAGCGCCGATAGCGCGTAGCTGAGAGCCTAACACCCGCATTGCGCCACTATATGAGTTGTGTAGTTGTTGCACGCTATCTGTGGCGTATACCTTGTTGAGATAATCCTGATCCAGGCTTAAACCACACATGCTGGCCTTCTCGGCCATCCAGCGCAGCGCCAGGTGCGACAGCCCGGCTTCACGGTAGCCGCCACCGATATCGCTATGGACACCGGCAAACCAGCTTTGCTCAGTGCGCGTGCGGCCATCTTTGGTTTGCCAGAGGGTTGGCGCAAAGGGCTTGCGTTTTTCGTCGATGGCGAGGGCGTGGTAGGCGTTATCGACAATGCTGCTGATGGTGGTGTCGTGAAACTGATAACGATCATCGTTAAACGATTCGAACAGTTTGAGGGGAATGCCGAGGGCGCCCACAGTGTCCCATACGCCAAGAAACTTGACCTTGACCTGATGGCAATGGGGTTCGCGAAAGGCCTGGGCATTTTCGGCGTCAGCATGCCATTTGGTGCGATAGATATGGTAAGCCTTGGGAATTAAGCGGGCGTGGGCTTTGTGCAGTAGCCAGGCGTTGCGCAACAGGCCGATACAACTGCGTGCGGTGTAAGCGCCGCGGCTGAAGCCAAACAACCACAGTTCATCGCCGGGCACATAATTGTGGACCAGAAAGCGGTAGGCATCCTGAATATTTTTGTCGATGCCATCGCCGATGGCACCGCCACCCAGTGAATCCAGTTTGCCATCTGTGCCAACGCCCCAGTCGTAAAAAACCACCTGCTCAGTACCGTCCGTCGCGCGCGGTCGAATGGCCTGCGCGATGCGTACTACGTTGGTTGTAAGATCTGACTCCGGCGTGTTCCAGGTGCCATCACAACAGATGATCAAGCGCTTCATGGCGGCTTCCAGTGCTTTGGTGTGTTATTACCCGTTGGTCTTTAGCGGGCTTATATATTGTGCTGGAAGTGTAGCAAAATCTTTACCCAGGAATCGCCTGGCCGCTGAAAAATGAGCGATAACTCAGGGCCGTATTTCGGCACCATGATTAACTAGCCGTGGGCGCTTATCAGCATCCCTGGCTGGACGATGGCGCTCTGCCGCGCGTGGGCCGCGAGCTAAATCGAGCAGGAGAGAGGGCTTTGCCAGCGTTGCACGGCAACGCACTGAAATACAGCGGGTGTTGCAGGCAGGCTAATTGCGGCACAGCTAATTAATGTGCGCGTAATCTCCGCTGGACTTGGCCTTTTGATAGGCCATAATCAAAACTGAAGGGCACGATAATCAACAACTCAGGGGTAATGCTATGAGAAAAGTCATAATTGCGGGCACCGGTATGACCCGCTTTGGTAAGCACTTTGACGCGACCATCCGCAGCCTGACTGTTGACGCGTTGAATCAGGCGCTGACGGATGCCCACGCCAGCGCTGCTGATGTCGATACCATCTTTTTTGGTAATGCCGCAGCGGGTTTGCTCACCGGTCAGGAGATGATCGCCGGGCAGGTGGCCTTGCGCGAAACCGGGCTGATGGGTAAACCCATTATCAATGTTGAAAATGCCTGTGCATCGGCTTCGACCGCTGCGCATCTGGCATGGTTGTCGGTGGCCTCCGGTCAGTCAGAAGTAGCGCTGGCGATAGGCGCTGAAAAAATGACCAACAAAGATAAGACGGTCCCCTTCAAGGCGCTCATCGCCGCCATGGATCTTGAGCAGATAAAGGCGGAAACAGGCTCAGACGACCCCCTGACGGCGGGCAGCGCGCCGGGACGTTCCGGCTTTATGGATATCTACGCGGGCAAGGCGCGCAAGTACATGAACGAAGCTGGCGCGACCATTGAAGATTTTGCGCGGGTGGCGGCCAAATCGCACAAGTTTGGTTCGCTAAACCCCAGGGCGCAATTCCAGAAGCCGCTGTCCATTGAAGAAATTCTGGCCAGCCGTGAAATTATTAGCCCGCTAACCCTGGCGATGTGTTCACCGATTGGCGACGGCGCGGCAGTTTTAGTGTTCACATCTGAAGAGTTTGCAAAAAAACACGGTTGCGATGCTGTGGTCGTAGAGACCATTACGCTGGTTTCTGGTATGCCCGGCGGGCCTAATTGCAACCTGCGGGCCAGTGAAAAAGCCTACAACGCCGCGGGTATCAGCCCGCAGGACATCGATGTGGTTGAGCTGCATGATGCGGCTTCGCCCGCTGAATTGATGTATATCGAAGAGCTGGGGCTGTGTGGCAAAGGTGAGGGCGTGAAGATGATCCGTGAAGGTCAGACTGATCTCGGCGGTCGGGTGCCCGTTAATACCAGTGGCGGCCTGGTCGCCAAGGGGCACCCCGTAGGTGCTACCGGTTGTGCACAAATTGTCGAGCTGGCCGACCAGTTGCGCGGTCGTTGCGGGGCGCGACAGGTTGCGGGCGCGAGGGTAGGTTTGGCGCAAAACGGTGGGGGCTGGATAGAAGATGACACAGCGGCAACGACACTCACGGTGTTAACCCGCTAGGACTTTTGATAACAGGTTTAGAGACGTCAGTTAAAGGGGTATTACCATGGCTTCACTGGAACAACGTATTCAGGTGCTTGAGGATAAGGACGCCATTCGCGAATTGACCGCACAATATTGTTACGCGGTGGTCGCCAAAGATTCGGCGGCGCTAATCAATATGTTTACCGAAGATGGCGTGTTCGATATGTCGCCGCAGATGCACTTTGAGGGTCGCGCGCAGTTAACGGAACTCTACACGGACAAGATTGCTGAGGTGGCGCCCAAGCCGTTTATTCAGAACCACGTGATTCAGGTGAATGGCGATAAGGCTACGGGTAATTGCGCGGTTGAGATTCGTCTGGTGGACGACGGCAAGGCCGTCACTGCCTGCGGGCATTACGATGACACCTATCAACGGGTGGGCGGGCAATGGAAATTCGCGCGGCGTGACTTTAAGCTCTACCACTGGGTGCCGCTGGCGGAAGGTTGGGCAAATTCAAACTGAGGTGTGGGCGGTAGCTCAAATTGAGTGGGTGCTTGATGCAGCGAGATATGCTTTTACACATCTCAAAGCTGTGCGTCCCTGTAAGCGCCTCTGTAATCGCCCCTGTCATAAAGTTGGACTGCTCTCACCAAAGCCATATTCCTGATCTGGTTGCTGTGTAACTCACATGGAAACAGCCGTAAATCGTCAGGCAGCACTAAAAAACCCGACCTGATAACTCAGGCCGGGCGTTGGTATCACGTTAACACCCGCTATCAATCGGGGCCGTGTTTGTGCTCTGGTGTCGCTAGACAGGCAGGTTGTAGCATTCCTTTACGTTGTCATGAAGAATCCAGTCTTTTTCCTGCTGGGTCATATCCTGGGTGTGCTCAGCCAATATGCCCTGGGACCAGGGCCAGGTGGAGTCGCTATGGGGGAAGTCATTGGCCCACATCAGGCGTCGTGAATTCATATCATCGCGATATTTGAAGGCTGTCCAGTCGTCCTGAAAGGTGAGATAGATATTATTCAGAAAGTACTCGCTGGGCATTTTTTCCAGGGGTGGGGCCTTCATCCAGAACCGGTGCCGGTCATAGGCGTGATCCATGCGATAGATGAAATGCGGCACCCAACCGGCGTCCGCTTCGGCACAGACGACTTTTAGTTTGGGATGGCGTTCAAACACACCGCCAAAGACAAAGGTGCCCAGGATATCCTGGCAGCCACGCATGATGCCCAGGAAGCCGTTAATTTTGGGGCCGCGTTGCTTGAGGGAGTCGCCTCTGGAGGTCAGGATATGAAATGACAGAGGTAATTCAAGGTCGACCGCCGCTTCCCACAGGGCGTCGTACATCGGATCATCGTAATCAGCTTCCGGCGGATTGCCAGTCATCATCACGCCAACGTAACCGCGTTTTTTTGCGTCCTCTAATTCCTTGATGCCTTCATCAACGGTGCGTAAAGCCACCTGGCCGAGGCCGAACAGACGACCCTTTGGCGCATCACCGATAAAGGTTTCCAGCCAGCGGTTATAGGCGCCAAAACAGGCCACCTGATAATCGGTGTCAGGGTGGTTGCACAGCAACATACCGGCGGTGGGGTAAATGATTTCGGCTGAGACACCATCGCGATCCTGGTCTGCAGCACGATAGGCGCCGTTCCAGGCACTTTTGGGCAGGTCTTCAAACTTTACGCCACCAGGCTTTAATTCCTCGGGTTTTTTTCCTGCTGCCGCCGACAGCGCCATGGGTACAGGCTGCTTGAGCCCGTCAACGATAAAGACGTCACCGTATCTCTCGTGATGTTCTACGCGTGGTGCGCGATCTCTAAAGGCGGGATCAATAAAATCTATGTAACAATTAGGCGGCTCGGAGATATGCGAATCCGCGGAAATGATGGGTTTATTCATGGCTTGTCCTCTTCAAAGTTGCATTGCTAATCTAAGGTTATATCGCTGATCTAAGGGGTAAAAATTTCACCGGGAAACAGGGATGTCGTTTGACGTGGCGATGCCGGTACTGGACATCAACAGCCACAGCAAAGGAATCGACTCGTCGAATATCGACACCCCTATGGAAATTGCTGTCCCCGCAGTAAAGCGCAAAATATTGCTGATTTCTACCTTTTTGTAAGTCGGCGACGGCTGTTGTCGCTCGCGTTGCAATCATTTTTACCGGGAACGGTTAGTCCAGAGCAGGGGGTGCGCCGGGCCAGCTTGCAGGTCATTGAATCGTCGGCGAGCGCGTTGATAATCGCAAGCTCCGGTTACAATAGCGCCGATCCGGGGCGGGCCCGGTGTCGATCAGGTTTGTCTATCTTGTTATAGGAGTCAACGTGAGAAGTCTGCGCAACTTTATTCTGATTACTATGCTTGGCGGGTTTGCTGTGATCCTGCCCGCTGTTTTGTTGTGGCTAATATTTCAGTGGTTAGCTGGTGTCATTATCGGTGTCATTGCGCCCGCTACGGCGCTGATTACAGAAGTAGCTGCGGTCAATCAAATTATTGCCATGTCGGTTGCGCTAGGAACAGTCCTGGCGAGTTGTTTCATCATCGGCCTGGCGCTAAAGACGCGCGTTGGTCGATGGTTGCATGAGCGACTTGATGGCAGCCTGGAAAAGCTGGTGCCCGGATATCGAACCATCAGGGATATCACACGTGAGTTACTCGGTGGCACGGGTAATAAAAGCCTGCTCAACGGCGAGGTCGCGCTGGCTAAAATCTATGGCCCGGATTCCCCAGTGACGGTCACGGCAATTATCACCAGCCGCCACGGTGATGGCGGCTATACGGTGTATGTGCCAACGGCGCCGATTCCCACGTCGGGTATTACTTATCATTTACCTGCGGACTGTGTTGAGCCCCTGGTTGGCGTTAGCGTAGAGGAGGCGATGCGAACTATCGTGGCATGTGGCGCAGGATCGGCGACGATGCTGGAGCGGGCGCGGAAACGCGTTGAGTAGATACCTCCGACAGAAAAACCTCGTTCCGGGCTGTTTCTGGTTTATAAGGGTACCTATACCCGTTTGCGCTTGAGATCACGAATAATAAAACGCGCCGGGTGCAGGGCGATCTGTAAATCGAGCGGCAGGGCGGGCGCTTCCCTATTAATCATTCCGGCCAGTAGTTCAGCACCGAGGGGTGCGTAGGTGAAGCCACGCGAACCGAGACCGCAGTGAATATACAGCCCCGGCCAGTAGCTGCCGCAGCGGGGTATATCGGCGCGGGCATTGGAGCGTAGAAGTGCGAAATCTTCGGTGAATGCGGGGAAGTTTGCTGCCGGCCCTAGCAGCGGTAAATAGTCCGGTGTCGTGCAGCGCAGGCTGGCGCGACCGTCCAGCATAGCCGGTGATGGATCATCGAGAAATTTGGGCAGCGCAGGGTCTGTTAATAGCAGCTGGTCAAGGTTGCGCCGATGGTCAACCTCGCGAATATCCGGCATTGTGGTGTCCAGGTTATAGGTCGCACCGAGTGTGTGGGAACCACTGCTCGCGGGCGCGAGGTATCCGGCGCCACAAATAACCGTGCGGAGATGCTGGCTGGCCGGGGTAACGGGAACACTGGAGATTTGCCCTCGTATTGCCTTTAAGGGCAGGTGGTGGGTTTGAGTAAAGTGTTGAGAGCCGTTGCTGGCCGCAATAACGACCACCGCGGAAGTATCAGGCAGTTGATCCGCCGTATCTAATGACCATTGTTGGCTGGATAAATCCCAGGCCAACGCGTTTACCTTTTTCTCCTTAACGCTAATATTAGGGTGGTTGACTAACTGCTCGCAGACGTACTGGGGCGCAATCCAGCCCAGCGAGGGGAAATAGAGGGCGCTTGTTGCATCGAGTGGTAACCCACAGATTTCACTGATTTCCGCCCGCTTTAACAGAGATACAAATGGGCCGGTATGGTGCGCGTTTTGTTGATTCTTAAAACGCTGCAGGGCGCCGCGAAAATTGTTAGCGGTGGTCGCGAATACGTCAGTGTCTGATGGTTTTTCTGGCAACACGATGACGCCGCATCGGGCACCGGCAGCGTCCCTGACAAGATCGACAGGGTCTTTGTCTGCTGCACGCCAATTGGTTTTATCGGGGCCAGGGCCGTCCCAGAAAGGCGAATAAAAACGTGCGGCATAGAGTAGCGAGGCGAGGTTGAAGCGGCTGAGGAATGATGCCTCAGGGGACAGGCGGGGGTAAATGACGCCCTGTGGATTGCCGGAAGCCCCCGTTGCCACTCGACCTGCCTGTTCGTAGATCGTAACCTGCCAGCCGCGCCGCGCCAGTGCCAGCGCGGTGCAGCAGCCAGCAATGCCGCCACCGATAATGGCGGCTCGTCTATCAGCAGGCTTGGTTCGAATAGTCGATCCGTTTCGAACAGTCGACGTTTCGCGACCTGCTGTTTGCCCCTCGGTGGCCGCTGCGCTTTTAGCCGGCGTATTAGCGCGAGTCGTCGTTGGCGTTACCGTACTGACTGTCCTCGGAAGCGCAGTCAACGACGGCATATGCCAGGGGGGTGCAAAGCGAGCATTGCGGGTTCTGGTTTGGCGGCGAGTTGTTGCTGCACGGGCGCGGTGTGCTGCAGTGTGGGGAATGCCGACTCCCGTAGTGTCGATAGTATTGATCGAATCAAGATTATCGATAGCATCGATCGTCTGGAGGTCCTGGGTCGTCTTGCTGTCGAGGGGCTTCAACTGGCCAAACAGCATATCTCCCTTGCCGTTATAGTCGGCCATTCTGGTCGCTGTGAAACCCGCTGCCTGCAATCCCTGGTAAACCACTCCAGCACTTGTATAGGTGCTGAAAGTGGTATGTTGCTGACTCAAACTGGCTATGCCCTGAAACAGGGTGTCTGTCCACATAGCAGGGTTTTTGGCGGGCGCGAAGCCGTGCAGAAACCATGCGTCAATGGTAAAGCGTTGTTGGTGTTTGAAAGCCGGGTTGTGGCAGGCGCTGAGTTCTTCAAGCGCGTGCTCAGTGTTGCCAAATATCAGGGTAAGGGCGATACGTTTATTGTTGTCAGCGTCGACTAAATCCAGACGATGAAACCCCGGCACCAGCGCCGGGTACTGGTCAATTAATTGCGCTGCAAGTCCGGACAGGGTTGGCCAGGCGGCCAGTGCTCTGTGCATGTCCTGCGGGGATAAGGGGTGCCGTTCAGTGGCAATAAAATGCAGGGTCGCCCTGGCGGGCGCTTTATCAAACCACAGCTTAGCTGCGGCGAGAAAATTAAGGCCGGTGCCAAAACCCGTTTCGATAATGGTGAAAATAGCGTCTGGTGCTAAGGATAGCCAGCGGGTTGTGAGTTGATTGCCGTCGAGGAAAACATGATGGGCTTCGGCAAGGCCATCAGCGCCCGAGAAATAGGCATCGGTGAATTCTGTCGAGCAGGGGTAATCGCCCTCCCAGTCAGGGACTGCAGCCTGGATTGCCGCGAGACGACGCGGTTTAGCGTCGCTGGAATCGTCGCGCGGTGTCATGGCCTGTCGCTGTGGGCCTGGAGTAAAGAGATAAACGCCCTGGCGGCATTGGAAAGGGTTTTTTCTCGATGCTGAATAAAGCCCAGTTGGCGTTCGACAAAAAGATCCGCGCACCGCAGCGACACCAGGGTCTGATCCAGCATGGTGACCGGCAGCATGCTCCAGCCCAGCCCGACCGAAACCATCATTTTAATGGTTTCCAGATAATTGGTTGCCATGGTGGCGTTTAGCTGTTTCTTTTTGTGGTCAAAAAATTGCTTAATCATGCGTCCGGTATAGGTGTTAAGCCCCGGCAAAATTGCCGGATGGGCGCCCAGGTCGCCAATGGTAACTGCTTTCAGTGTGGTCAGCGGATGGCCTGGCGCGCAGACCAGGTTCAGCGGGTCGCGCCAGATTGGCGTCGCCAGAATTTTAGGATGATCCTGGGGCGCCAGGGTGATCACGGCCAGCTCAAAACGACCCTGGCGAACCGCCTCGTAGGCGACTTCGGAATCCATGAAATCAACTTCCAGAGAGACTTCCGGGTGCCGGTTCACAAAGCCTTTGAGCACTGGTGGGAGCCTGTGCAGGCCGATATGGTGGCTGATGGCTAAACGTAGATCACCCGCCACAGTGCCTGACAGATCGCGAATGATTTGCCGGGTTGCAGCCAGCTCCAGTAGCAGGTTCTGCGCACGGGGTAGCAGCGCCACGCCCGCTTCGGTAAGGCTGATGGTGCGGGCAATGCGATTAAACAGGCGGCAGTTCAGTTGCTCTTCAAGCAGGGCGATGCGCTTGCTGATGGCCGGTTGTGTCAGGTGGATTTTTTCGGCTGCGCCGGAAAAAGAACCCGCGTCCACCACGGCGACAAATGCTTCGAGAAGTTGCGTTTCCATGGGCTTATTCTACATTCCAAACGAGAATCGTAACAATAAAAAATATAAATTTGTTTTATCAATGGGGCGGCATTAGACTGCCTCGATTATGCTGTAGGCTGCACCCTTAATAGGATAAATCGCGGTATTGGGAGGTTCGGATGGCTGGCAAGACACTGTACGACAAATTGTGGGATTCCCACCTCGTTAAGGAACTCGATGACGGATCGGCTCTGTTGTATATCGATCGGCACTTGCTCCATGAAGTGACGTCGCCACAGGCTTTCGAGGGGCTGCGCCTCGCTGGTCGAAAGCCCTGGCGTATCGATGCCAATCTGGCCACGCCGGACCATAACGTGCCTACCGAAAGCGGTGAGCGAGCCGGCGGCGTCGCGGCCATCGCCGATAACGTGTCGCGCATCCAGGTACAGACGCTGGACGACAACTGCGCTGAATACGGCATCGTTGAGCATCGTATTAATGACGCCGGGCAGGGCATCGTGCACGTCATCGGCCCGGAACAGGGTGCGACATTACCGGGTACCACGGTGGTGTGCGGCGATTCGCATACGGCCACGCATGGCGCTCTCGGCGCGCTGGCCCACGGTATCGGCACCTCTGAGGTGGAGCATGTGCTGGCCACGCAGTGCCTGGTGACGCAGAAAATGAAGAACATGCTCGTTAAAGTGGATGGCAAACTGGGC
>JBFJZC010000020.1:0-18405 GCA_041622295.1 Porticoccaceae bacterium | reverse complement strand
TACAAATCTGCCTGCATGCAGGCTTACAATCGCTGGCTTGAGACCTTCTGTGCGGGTGCGCCTGACCGCCTGTTTGGCCTCGCGCAAACGGCGGTGGTTTCTGTTGATGCGGCCATAGAGGATTTTAAAAGAGCCAAAGAAATGGGCATGGTCGGCATGATGATGCCAGGCCGCCCGCAGCACGCGGATTATGATCACGAGGATTACAACGCACTGTGGCAATGCGCCACCGATCTTGAGCTGCCGGTGTGTTTTCACATCCTGACTTCGGATGACTGTGGTGTGAAAGAGGTGTTGGCGCCAAAGCGGGGCCATCCCGCGAACGGATTTATGAATATTATTCGTGGCGTTCAGGACGTTATGGGCGTTTTCCTGTTTGGTGGGGTATTTGAGCAAAATCCGAATCTCAAAATGGTGGTTGCCGAAGGGGATGCCGGCTGGATTCCTCATTACAAGTACCGCGCTGACCATGCCATCAAACGTCTGGGGCCAGCAGTGGGATCAAAACTGACCAAAATGCCCAGTGAATACATTGCTAAAAATATTTCTTTCACTTTTCAGGACGACGTGACGGCTTACCAAAACCTGAGTGTTGTCGATAGCGGTTGTCTGCTCTGGGCGAATGACTACCCTCATACGGACGCATCCTGGCCGCACTCGCAGCAAATCCTCAATGAGCAAATGGGGCATTTGACAGAAACGCAGCAAAACGCCTGCATCCACGACAACGTAAAGAAGTTGTTTAACCTGCCGGTGTAAGGTCTTTTGGTAATGCCCAGCCTGATTTCCTGTCGAGCGTGGGGCGGGTTGACCTGAGGTTCGGCGCATGGCGCAAAGGCCCCTCACCGGGAGCATATTGGTGGTGAGAGGCGAGTCACATCCCTTCATCCCTCCTGGCGCCCGTTTACGGACGCCAGGGGAGTTAGTGCGGCCACCGTTCACCAGAAAAAGTTGACAGGGGCCGTCGACTTCTGCAACAGTGTCAACCTGTTTACATGGGGTTATGGCAACCGGGGTTGTGTTGCCCATGATGTGATGCCCATAAACTGCCTATTACAAAATTATCATTCTTGGAGGAATTTAACATGCGCAAACCCGGTATATCTGCGGACTCCCATATCGTTGAGCCGCCAAACACTTATATTGATTTTATTGATCCTAAATTTCGAGATCGCGCGCCTAAAATGGTTGAAGGCCCCGGTGGCGTTCATACTTTTGATATCCCCGGGCTGGATGATGTTATTCCTTTGGCCCTGCTGGGTGCCGCTGGCGTTCCTGCTGCGGATTTGCTCAAGTACCGAACGGCCAAGTTTGACCAGTTGCCTAATGCCGCCTGGAACCCCTCATTTAGAGCCGAAGCACAGGACGTCGATGGCGTTTGTGCCGAGATTATTTATGCGTCCGTGGGCATGGTGATGTGTTCACACAAAGATTATGCGTACAAGGCAGCCTGTATGAATGCCTACAACCGCTGGTTGGAAACATTCTGTGCCGGCGCGCCGGGTCGCTTATTTGGCCTCGCACAAACGGCCGTGGTTTCTGTTGATGAAGCGATTGAAGATTTCAAAAGAGCCAAGCAAATGGGCTTTGTCGGTATGATGATGCCAGGTCGCCCGCAGTATGAAGATTACGACCATGAAGATTACAATGCCCTGTGGCAGTGTGCTTCTGATCTGGGTCTGCCGGTGTGTTTTCATATCCTGACGTCCGAAGATTCCGGTGTTAAGGAGGTTCTGAAGCCCAAGCGTGGCCATCCTGCCAATGGTTTCATGAATATCGTTCGCGGTGTTCAGGATGTGCTGGGTGTGTTCCTGTTTGGTGGTGTTTTTGAGCAAAATCCAAACCTGAAAATGGTCATTGCCGAAGCCGATGCTGGCTGGATTCCTCACTACGCCTACCGTGCTGACCACGCCATCAAACGCCTTGGCCCAGCTGTTGAGACCAAGCTGACCAAAATGCCCAGTGAGTACCTGACCAAGAATGTTTCATACACATTCCAGGATGACGAAACTGCGTATCAGAATCTGAGCGTTGTGGATAGCGGTTGCCTGATGTGGGCCAATGACTATCCGCATACGGATGCTTCATGGCCGAATTCTCAGAAGATTCTCAACGAGCAGACGAAGCATTTGACCCTGGAGCAGCAGAATGCTGTCACCCACGAGAATGTGAAAAAACTGTTTAATTTGCCGATAAATCTCTAAGCTAAGACCCGGTAATTGAACGTCAAAGGCACCCAACAGGGTGCCTTTTTTATTGCCAAAAATTTTTCATGGCGTCGGTGACTGAGGGTGTGCACAATTGAACGACAAATAATTATGGGGTAATCATCATGAACCGATTTGCAACAATACACGGCGAGCCGGCAGTGACACCGCAATTGGCGGGGGGCTGGAGCCTGACGCGAGTGACACCACCGAGCGCGTTGTTTGGTGCCAACGGCATCCAGTTTGGCACGGATGGCAGATTATATGTGGCCCAGGCCATGGGTAATCAGGTCACTGCGATTGATACTGTTACGGGCGAACATGAAGCAATCGCACCAAATGGCGGACCCATTGTCGGCCCGGACGATGTGGCTTTTGACGCCCAGGGCAACATGTATTCCACCGAGGTGATGAGTGAGCGGGTGAGCATGCGCAAGCCCAATGGTGAAGTCACTATTGTGTCGGATGGCCTGCCTTCGGCCAATGGCGTGACGGTTTTCAAGGATCGCCTGTTTATCGACGAGCATCGTCCTGGCGGAGGCCTGTTCGAGCTTTATCCCTACGACGACCGACCACCGCGCCAGATCGCCGCCAATTTGTCCGGTCCCAATGCCCTGGCTGGCGGCCCCGACGGCAAGTTGTACTTTCCGCTGGTGCCGGAAGGGGAAATCTGGCGCGCCGACCCGGAAACTGGCGCGTTAGAAAAAGTCACCGAGGGTTTGTTCCACCCCACCGCCGCAAAATTTACCCCGGCTGGTGAACTGGTTTCACCTCAGGCGGGTAATGGCGAAGTGGTTAAGATTGACACGGAAACCGGTGCCCAGACGGTGATCGCCAAAGTCAGGCCGGGCATCGATAATCTGGCTTTTGATGCCGACGGCAAGCTGTATCTCAGCCATTTTGTCGATGGCGGCGTTGCCGAAGTCAGTATGGACGGCAAGAGCACCGAGCGCGTGCTGGCCGAACCGGGCTGGGTAGGGCCGTGGGGCATCGCTGCCGATCCGTCGGGCACCTGCTTTATCGTCGATTGTCTGAGCCTGGCAAAACTGGATGCTTCTGGAAAACGCTCCGCCGTGGGCAGCCCACTGGATAAATCCGCGCCGCGTTTTGTGCGAGCGGTAGCCGCTGGCAATGCCGGGGAATTTTTGATGACCACCGCTCGGGGCGATGTTCTTCGCTATGAGTTCAACAGCGAAAAATCCCATATGCTGGTCGCCAAACAGGGACAGTTGAAGGGTTTATGCGCGGGCGAAAACGATACGGTTTACGTGGTCAAAGATGATGGTGTAGACGGAGGGCAGGGCTCAGTATTTTCTGTGAATGACGCAGGAGACATGTCGACGCTGGTGGAAGGTTTGTCGGCACCCAAAGATGTCTGTGTCCACGGTGGCGTCTGTTACGTTTCTGAAGCCGGGGCGGGTCGTGTTGTTGCCGTGAATGATGGCGGCGCGGTTAAGCCAGTTCTGGAGAATCTGCAGGACCCCCGAGGATTGACGGTCATCGGTGATGAGCTTTTTGTCCTTGATCGTGGTGGGCGGGCCTTGTGGTCTGTTGACCTCGCTGGTGGTAATGCCGCGACTAAGGTAGCCACTCAGCTGCCGGTTGGCGCTGTTTGTCCCATTGATCTTGCCGGTGGGCTTTGTAACGATGGCGCGGGAAATTTGCTCATCGCGGCAGATGGCGAAGGCAGTATTTTGCGCCTGACGCGAGCCTAGTTCGGTATTAGCTCGGAATTAACCATTAACATTCAGGTTATTAACAGATAGGCATATAGCTAAGCGGGATAGTACGAATGGACGGATAGAGGGGGTGTTCTCGCGCCTCTTAGACGCGGTGTTCTATCCGTCCATTGGTGCCGATACAGATCGTATAGTGATTAAACGCCTGGCTCGCCTATCTACGCCGCCTATCTGGCTGCCAGGGTTTTTACGCCTTCGGGCAGCGGCTCGGCCTTGATGACACCAGCGCTTTCAAGCGCGTCGATATCGGCATCACTCATGCCAAGGATATTGCCGAATACTTCTCGATTGTATTCGCCCAGGTAGGGTGCCTGGAGATCGAGCTTTTCGGGGAATTCTGAAAAGCGCAGGGGCATACCGGGTATTTGCAGATCGCCGTAACCGCGGTCGCTGATGGTGCGAACCACTTCGCGCTCGATCAGGTGGGGGTGCTCCATGGCCTCCGGGACACTGAGCACCGGCGCTACGGGGATATGCAGGTCTTCGAGCAGTTTAAGGGCGTCATCCCTTTTGTAACTGCTGAGCCAGCCTTCAATGATCTCAACCAGTTCGTCCTTGCGTTCCACCCGCTTCATGTTGGTATCGAATTCCGGGCTTTCTGCCAGGTCTTCCCGGCCCATGGCTTTGCACAACAGGCCCCACTGCCTGGCCATAACGACCATAAACAAATAGCCGTCCTGGCATTTAAAGAGGCCGAGTGGCGCGGCGGCGTAGTGGTGGTGCCCGGCTCGTCGTGGCACGATTTTGCCACCGCTGCCGGAGTAGGCCTGAACATTAATTTCGTGACTATGGAAGTAGGAATCCAGCAGCGATATATCGATATATTGGCCTTTGCCGGTCTTCAAGTGGTAGAGCAGGGCGCCATTAATGGCCGCCAGGGCATGAACACCAGCGCTGACATCACCAATGCCGAGCATGGGGAAGTAGGGTGGTTCATCCGGATCGCCGATCATGTCCATCACGCCGGACACGGCCATGGCGATATAGTCAAAACCGGGTAATTTTGACAGCGGCCCAGTTTGTCCAAAGGCCGAAATCGAACACATAATGATGTCGGGTTTGATGGCTTTTACCACGTCGTAGCCGAGGCCCAGACGGGCGATGGCGCCGGGAGCGAAATTTTCCAGCAGAATGTCGCATTCCTTGACCAGATTCTTGATTAACGCCAGGCCCTCAGGGTGACGGATATCGACACAGATACTCTTTTTGCCGCGACTTTGCTGAATGTAATAGCCACTGCGCCCTTTGCGGCGGTGGGGCAGCATGTGTACCGGGTCGCCAGCGGGCATCAGTTCAACTTTAATGACCTCTGCACCCAGCTCTGCCGCCAGCCGTGACGTGGTCGGTCCGGCAAGGTACTGGGTGAAGTCGAGAATGCGATAGCCATCGAGTATGTGTTTTGGGTCCATCGTTGTTACTCCGTTTGGGCCCGCGTCAACTGGCGGGCCGGGTGAAGGCCAGGGCCGGTCAGCCAGCCTTGTTGCTATAAAAAGCCCTGTTTCTGTTAGAAAACAGCCAAAAAAGGGCGGCGCTGTTATACCGCTTTCTGGAATAGAATTTTATTTTTTTGCAGGGCGTCGATTTGCGTTGCCGTGTAGTTCAGGCGCGTTGTCAGTATTTCTTCGTTGTGTTGGCCCAGCGCTGGTATCTCAATGTTCTCATCTACCTCGTATTTGGAAAATCGCAGGGGCATGCCGGGTATCTGGAATTCGCCCATGATCGGATCAGTCACCGTGCGAATGGTCTTACGGGCAATCATGTGGGGATGCGCCATGGCTTCCGGCACGGTGAGAATGGGCGCGCAGGGTACCCGTGCGGCTTCCAGCTTGGCCAATGCAGCAGCGTCGCTGTCCTGGGCCTGTAGCCAGTCTTCAATAGCGATAATCATCTCCGGCAGGTTTTTAATGCGCGCATCGTTATCTTTAAAGCGCGGATCGTCGATCATGTCCTCACGCTCCATCGTTCGACATAAAACCGGCCACTGATGCAGCAGGGCTAAAATAATCAGGTGGCTGTCTTTGGATTTGAAAATCCCGGTGGGCGCAACGGCCGTGTGTTGGGAGCCATTGCGATGGGGAACGATTGCGCCTTTGGTCGCTGAATAGATCTGCACGCCGACTTCGTGGTGATGAATGTAGGTGTCCAACAGGGAAATATCCAGCAGTTGCCCGCCGTTGCCATTGCGCTCCCGGTCGAGCAAGGCATAGCCAACCGCCGTCATGGCGTGGACGCCGGTACCGACATCGCCAAAAGCCAGCATGGGCAGCGAGGGCGGTGAGTCCTTCTCGCCAATTAAATCAGTCACTGCCGCGTAGGCCTGAGCGATGTAATCGAAGCCCGGATAGGCCGCGAGGGGCCCCTCCTGACCAAAGGCCGAGATCGAACACATAATGATATTAGGGTTCAGCTCTTTGACCACATCCCAGCTAAGCCCCAGTCGACCGACCACACCCGGCGCGAAATTTTCTATAAAGACGTCAGACTGCTTAATCAGCGCCTTAATGATGGCCAGCCCCTCGGCTGTTTTGGGGTCCAGGCAAAGGCTCTTCTTGCCGCGATTTTGCTGAATAAAATAAGCGCTGCGCTTCTCTTTGGTGCCTGGGACATCAATGGCGTAAGGAAACGCCCGAATCGGGTCGCCGTGAGGGCCGATCTCTACTTTGATAACGTCTGCGCCCATTTGCACCATCAGGTTGGTGGCCGCTGGGCCAGCAAGGTACTGGGTGATATCGAGGACGCGGTAGCCGTCCATTACATGTTTAGGTTTCATGGTTTTCTCTCGCAAGTTCGGCTTTCTGATAAGCGGTCCTGGTAGACACTGTTATATCTTTCAGTGTTCTACACTTCAGTTTCTTTATGATTCGGTGGTCTTGACTAATGCTGGCCACTAACCAATATGCCTTCGCTCTCCATACTCTCAATCTGTGCGCTGGAATAGCCCAGCCAGTCGCCCAGTATTTCCCGGTTCTGTTCACCGAGAAAGGGTGCCTCAAGCGGCAACAGCTCGGGGAAGTTCGAGTAGCGCAAAGGTACCCCCGGAATATCAAACTCACCGAGCATGCGATCGGATATGGTTCGAATGGTGCCGCGCGCGCGATGGTGAGGGTGTGCCACAGCCTGAGGAATGGTGAGGATAGGCGCAACGGGTACGCGCACGTCCTGCAAAGCTTTAATAGCAGCCTCGTCCGAATCGAAGCTTTGCAGCCAGCCTTCGATAATGCCGATGAGCTCTTGCAGGTTTTCAAGGCGGGCGTCATTGGTGCCAAATTTGGCACTTTTGGTCATATCTTCTCGGCCCATGGCTTTGCACAAAACTGACCACTGATGCACCAGCGCCAAAATCATAATGTAGCCTTCAGGGCCCTGAAAAATACCGGTCGGTGCAACCGCATAATGGTGAGAACCGGAGCGGCGTGGCACGATTTTACCTTTGCTGGCGGAATAGGCCTGCACATTGACTTCGTGCTGATGGAAGTAGCAGTCGAGCAGAGATATGTCGAGCAATTGACCTTCGCCAGTGCGATGGACATCCAGTAAAGCGTAGCCTAGCGCACCACAGGCGTGGACACCGGTGGTGACGTCGCCAATGCCCAACATCGGCAAACTCGGTGGCTTATCGGGTTCGCCAATGACCGAGGTAACGCCAGCATAGGCCTGGGCGATGTAATCAAAACCGGGCAGGTGACTGAGGGGCCCGGTCTGGCCAAAGGCGGACATGGAACACATCACCAGTTTGGGATTGAGCTTGTGGACGGTTTCCCAGTCGAACCCGAGACGAGCAATCACGCCTGGGGCAAAGTTCTCGATAAGGACGTCACATTGTTTGATCAGCTCGGTTAAGACCGCTTTGCTTTTTTCGTTTTTGACATCGAGGCAAAGGCTCTTCTTGCCGCGATTTTGCTGGATGAAATAAGCACTGCGCTTATTTTTTCGGTAGGGGAAGGCGCGACTGGGATCCCCATGGGGAGCGATTTCGACCTTGATAATGTCGGCGCCCATCTCGGCCATCAGTCGCGTGGCCGAAGGCCCGGCCAGATACTGGGTGAAGTCGATGATCTTGTAACCGTCGAGGATGTGTTTCTGGGTCATGGTTTAGCCTGCTTGGATTCGTTTTGAGCCCGGTTTAGCCGGGCTCCCGGCCGCGTTGTATCGACACTTAACTCGGTATTGGTTCGGCAGCCAGCACCCCATCGTCGGTGAGCGTTTTGATGTCGCTCGCGGAATAGCCGATGCTGCTTAGCACTTCGCCATTGTGCTCGCCGAGGAAGCCCGCCTGTAAATCGGGGAAGTCGGGGAAGGCGGAAAATCGCAGCGGCATGCCAGGCACTTTTATCTTGCCGAAAGCACGGTCCGTCACCGTGCGCACGGTCTGCCGCTCAATGAGGTGAGGGTGGGACATGGCTTCGGGCACACTGAGTACCGGGGCAACCGGCACGTGGTTTTCCTGGAGTATGCGCACGGCCTCGTCATCGCTTTCGGTGGACGCCAGCCAGGCTTCGATAGCGTCGATAAGTACCTGCTTGTGTTTGGTGCGTCCAGCATTATCGGCAAAGCGGGGATCATCGTTAAACTCTTCCTTGCCGATGACTTTCAGTAAGTTATCCCACTGCGCGCCAATGGCGATAATAACGATGTATTTTTCCTTGCCCTTAAACAGGCCCAGAGGCGCCACGGCGAAATGGTGCGCGCCAGAGCGATGGGGTACCAGCGCGCCGTCGCTGCCATCGTAACCCTGAACATTCAGTTCATGACAATGGAACAGGCAATCCAGCAACGCAATATCGAGGTGCTGGCCCGTACCGCCCCGCTCCCTGTGAAATAAGGCTGCCGTGATTGCGCCGTAAGCGTGGGCGCCAGTTGATACATCCCCCATGCCGAGGCCGGGGAAATAGGGGGGACCATCCTCTTCGCCGATCATATCAATGACGCCAGCGTAGGCCTGGGCTATGTAGTCGAAACCGGGCAAGCTGGAAAGCGCGCCCTTTTGACCGAAAGCCGAGATAGAACACATGATTAGCTTGGGGTTAATCGCAGAAAGTGTTTCGTAATCGATGCCGAGTCGTTTCATGACCCCGGGGGTGAAGTTTTCGACAACGACGTCGACGTCTTTCACTAGCTTGTGGACAATTTCCTGGGCTCTTTTGTCGCGGAGGTTGAGGCAGACGGCTTTCTTGCCCCTGTTTTGCTGAATGTAGTAACCGCTACGCCCGTTTTTTAGCGCCGGCATAAAGCGCACCATGTCGCCTGCAGGAGCGGCTTCAACCTTGATAACCTCGGCACCGGTTTCCACCATCAGGCGGGTGCAGGTAGGCCCTGCCAGCACATGGGTGAAATCGAGTACTTTTACGCCATCGAGTACGTGTTTTCTGCTCATCTAATTGTTCCTCGTTAATACATTGGATATTTATTGCGGGATTAATAGTATGTACGCGTCTGACAAACATAACGCTGCCAGCGGACGCCTGAGATATGTTGCCCGGAATTTTATGTCAGCCTGCGATGCTACCTGCTGGTAACATGGTGCGCAATATGTTCCGAGCTTTGTTCTTGAGCTGATAAAAATCACCGCTGGTCATTGGCCACTTACCAGGATTTGTTTCAGAGCACTACTATTCGGTGAAAATTGGTCTTTAAGGCGGCCTTTTTATTCCTTTTTGTTGCTTAGCCGAGCTGCAGCTGCCATTGCTTCACTATATAATCGGGTGACAAATTCTCGGTTTTTTTATCCTTTAACTCATTTTTTATAAGCTGATGGAGAACGTTATGTCTAAATACGACAAGGTTATTAAAGGCGGCACGATCATCGATGGCACCCGCACCCGTAAGAGATTTGTAGGTGATCTGGCCATCAAGGATGGACTTATTGCGAAAATCACCGAGGGTGATGGTATTCCCGCTGGTGACGGCAAGGAAGTCATTGACGCGACGGGGCTGAACGTTGTTCCCGGTTTTATTGATTTGCATACCCACTACGATGGTCAATTGCTGTGGGATCCCTACCTGAGCTGCTCTAGTTGGCACGGTGTGACCTCCGTCGCCATTGGCAACTGCGGTTTTGGTTTTGCCCCCACCCATCCAGACCAGCGCGAACGATCGATGCTGTCCATGGAGCGAGTCGAGGCAATCCCGCTGGCCACCATGAAGGCCGGTATGGACTGGGACTGGGAAAGCTTCCCCGAGTGGCTGGATTCTTTGGATCGTCGGCCCAAGGGCATTAATGTCATGAGCTTCGTGCCACTAAACCCTCTCATGGTTTATGTCATGGGTATCGAAGCGGCCAAAACGCGTGATCCCAGCGAGCAGGAGCTGGCCGACATGTTGCGCATAATGAAAGAATCTCTGGATGCCGGTGGTATTGGCTTCTCCATGCAGCGTCTGGGTGACGGCTTTACATCGGTGCAGCGTGATTATGATGGTACGCCTATGCCCACCGACACAATGTCAGATGAGCTTTGCATGGCGTTTGCTAATGTGCTGAAAGATCGCGGCAAGGGCTTTATTCAGTTGACTCAGGCTAAAAACGATGTGGTGGCTGATCTCGATTTCGGTGCCAACCTTGCCAAAGCGTCTGACGCAGTTGTTCTGTGGAATGCAGTACAGGTCAACGAGCGGCATCCTCACCAACACCGTCGCATGCTGAGATGGGTAGATGAGCAGCGTGAAAAAGGCCATAAAATCTGGATGCAGGCGATTACCACGCCAAATGACATGCGCTTCATGCTGGATGACTTTAATCTGTTCGACGGCAATGGGGCATGGCGCGATGTCACCATTGGCGATATCGCTACACGCATCGAAAAAATGAAAGATCCTAAGTTACGTGCTGCCGTTCGTGAAGACTACGACAGTGGCAGCGCCCCGTTTGTCAGTGGGCCTATTGCCGATATTGTCATCGAGTCGGTTGTCAACAAGCATAATCAGGTCTATGCCGGTATGACTATTGCTGAGTTGGGCGCGTCCACTGGCAAGCACCCGGCCGATGCGATGCTTGATCTGGCTATTGATGAAGGCCTGAAAACGGTCTTTTATGTCACGCCATTCAACTATGACGAAGGCTTGATGAACGAAGTCCTGCAAAATGAGTGGACGGTTCCAGGTGTTTCCGACGGCGGCGCCCACACTAAATTCCTTAACTTTGGTCGCTACCCGACTAATCTGTTGGTGGATTCCGTTCGCGAGCGTGGTTCTTATACGCTGGAAGAAGCGCATTATCGTTTAGCTGCTATGCCTGCCATCGCAGCTGGCTTTGATGACCGTGGCACCCTGGAAGTAGGTCGGGCTGCAGATATCGTAATCTACGATTTAGAAAACCTGAAATTGTTGCCCACGGAAATTGTTCATGATCTGCCTGGTGACGAATGGCGCTATGTTGAAGGTGCTGAAGGTTATCGTTACACGATAGTTAATGGTGTAACGATACGGGTGGACAATGAAGTCACCGGTGAATACCCTGGTAAATTACTGCGTCATGGAAATGCACAAGGGGTTTCACAGGCTGCTTGATCTAATGTGAAGTGACCAATAAGCAGTTGAAAAAGCCGGGGTTCCCCGGCTTTTTTTTGCATACAATATTTTGCATAGATACTGGTTGGCTTGATGGCGTTAGCTGGCTCTACAGCAAATTACCAAGGAGTTATTAGTGAGCGATCCCCGGTTTCCCATCGACGGCTCTTGCCAGTGTGGGGGTGTCACCTATCAGTTGTTGGAGGCACCCCTGATCGTGCTGGCCTGTCACTGCAAGGAGTGCCAAAAGCTATCTGCCAGCGCATTTAGCATGACGGCATTGGTCAAAAGAGATACCGTGAAATTCAGCGGGGAACTGAAGCAGTGGGAGCGTATAGCCGACAGTGGTAATAAAAACTGCGCCAAATTCTGCCCAGGCTGTGGCAACCGTATTTATCATTTTGACCCGGATAAACCGGACGTTATCAAGCTGAAGCCGGGTACGCTCACTGATACAAGATGGCTCACACCCTCTATGCACGTGTGGGTCAGTGAAAAACAGCACTGGTATGAAATTCCCGATGGCGTTCGACAATTTGATAGACAACCGCCGACCTAATTTATATAAACTTGTGTAACTACCACTGTTGGCCGACGCTCCAAAGCCTTTGATAAGTGATGACCCATGAAAGTATTTACCACGATTCCTCAGCATAATCTTATGGCGGTGCCGCAAGCCGCACGCGCTGTTGAAGCCGCAGGCTACGATGGCGTGATGACCATGGAAAATGCCCACGACCCCTTTCTGCCATTGGCCGTGGCGGCGACGGTGACCGAGCGGGTGGAGTTGATCACCGGCATTGCCATAGCCTTTGCGCGCAGCCCTATGAGTGCGGCCAATTTGGGCTGGGATCTCCAGGCAGCTTCTGGTGGTCGTTTTGTGATGGGTTTGGGTAGCCAGATCAAAGCCCACAATATGCGCCGTTTTAGTGTGCCCTGGTCGGCGCCAGCGCCGCGAATGCGTGAATATGTGCAGGCGCTTCGCGCCATCTGGCGTTGCTGGAAAGGTGACGGCAAGCTGGATTTTCGCGGCGAACACTATCAGTTTAGTCTGATGACGCCCAATTTTATTCCCGAGAACTACGAGGGGCTACTTCCCGCCGTCACTATTGCCGCTGTCGGTTCAGGTATGCTCAGAGTCGCTGGCGAAGTGTGCGATGGTGTGCGTTTGCATCCGTTTTGTACCCGCGCCTATCTGGATAACGTGGTCATGCCCAATCTTCAGGAGGGTATGGCGCGCTCGGGACGCCAGCGGCAGAACTTTGAAGTTTCGGGGGGTGGATTTATTGCTTCTGGCCCGGACCAACAAACCGTCGACAAGATGGTCGAATGGGTGCGCTACCGCATCGCTTTTTATGCCTCGACGCCAGCCTACTGGCCGGTGCTCGAGCAGCACAATCTTGAAGACCTGGGCCAGAAACTTAACGCCATGACCAAGGCTGGCGAATGGGACAAAATAGCGGCAGAGATTCCTGACGACATGGTCGAACTATTCGCCGCTATCGGCACCCATGAGAATATTGCGGCGGCCATTGAGCGGCGGTTCGGTAACGGCTCCGACGCTATTTTTGCCAGCGTTGCGACCAGTGTGCCGGCGGATTTCCCGGCGGATCTAGTCCAGGATATTCGTCGCATCAAGTCAGCCTTCAGTGGCTTTGCTACCGAATAAAATGGCCTGCTGACGCGCCATATGGCGGGTCGAAACATCAGATTACCCGTAAATAATGAATTGGGGAGTTAAACAATATGAGTTTGCCGCTGGATACAAAAATGCACTATGGCTGGATGACCTCTATGGACAGTCTGAGTGCCGTACGCAAAACGACGGCCCTGGCTGACGGTATCGGCATGGATTCGCTGTGGGTCGGCGATCATATCGCCTTTGCTGTGCCAATCGCCGACCCTTTATTGCAATTGGCTCAGGCCGCTGCCTTGAGTGACCGACTGACCTTCGGTACGTCGGTTTACCTGCTGCCCTTACGACACCCGACCCCGGTTGCCAAACAGGTATCCACGTTGGATCGCCTCACCGAGGGCAGGCTAATATTTGGCGTCGGTATAGGTGGTGAATTTCCTAATGAGTTTGCTGCTTGCGGTGTGCCGGTAAAGGAGCGTGGCGCCCGTCTGACCGAGGGTATGCAAGTCCTTAGAAAATTGTGGAGCGGTGAAAAGGTCTCTAACGATGGTAAATTCTACCCCTTCAAAGACGTGCAGATGTTACCAAAACCACGGCAGCCCGGTGGGCCACCCATCTGGTGTGGCGGGCGGTCAGAGGCGGCGCTGCAACGCGCAGGACAGATGGCCGACGGCTACGTTTCCTACGTGGTGACGCCGGCAATGTACAAATCATCACTGGCTGTGATGGCCGCCGCGGCCGAGAAGGTCAATCGTAAGGTTGACAGATTTGATACAGCACATCTGCTGTTTTTCCGTATTGATGATACGTTTGAGAGATCCTGGGACGTCGCGACCGAACACCTCAGTGAGCGCTACGCCAGCGACTTTCGCGGCCCCGCTAAAAAATACTGTGCGCTGGGCCGTCCCGAAGACGTTGCGGCCAGGATCAACGAGTTCCGCGAAGCCGGGGTGCGTCATATTATTCTGGACTCGGTCAGCCCTCCTGGCGAACGCCATGAACAGGTAGAACGGTTCGCCAGGGAGGTTAAACCCCTGTTGACGGGCTAATTTTGATAAGTCACCACGAATGCTCGTAGTGTTGCGGTGGCGGCAGATCCAGAAATTCAAAGACGATGTCCTTGGTTTTGTTTTCGGCCAACACTGAATGGTGGCTGGTGTACGGTACCGTGGCGTGTTTGGCGCCAGGAATGGCGTCTGCCAAAGGTGCCGCATCGCCGCTAAACTCATCCTGCTGAGCACCAATCACCAGTACGGGCAGGCTAATCCCCGCCAGTTCTTCGCGGCTCAGTGGCATAGGGATACCCTGCGTACACGCCGCCAGCGCCCGGTGATCCCCCCGTGTGGAATCGACGAAAGCGCGGAAAGATGCTGCCGCCTCATCTTCGATATTCCACGGTTCCTCACTTAGCAGGGCTTCCGCCATAAGACTGGGGTTCCGGCGCGGGTCCAGCATGTATTCGCCAACGCCGATCAGCACCGCAGCGTCCAGTCGATCAGGGTGGTGAATAGTTAGGTGTAACGTAATGCGCGCGCCCATAGAGTGGCTGATGATAGGTGCCCTGTCGATCTGTAGCTTGTCCATTAGTCGCAGAATATCGCCAGCCATCACCGGGATAGAATAATCGTCCTGGTTATAGAGCTTTTCACTGTCCCCGTGCCCGCGATGATCAAATAACACCGCCTCACGTCCGGCGGTCATTAGCGTGCCCTGCCAGTCATTGGCCATCCAGGCCTGACGGCGATGGGCTGCGAACCCGTGGCAAAGAATTACCGGCGCGCCTGCGCCAAAGGTTTCATAGACGATGTTTACGCCATCGGAATCAAAGCTGGGCATACCTCATACTCCCCTGGGTGTTGTTGTGGCAGCGCTCGGTCAAAGGTGCAGGCACCTGAGTTTTATGGCTGCTTTCTTAGTTTCGTGACAGTGTAGCCTCGAGTTACGTAAAAAAACAAAGATGCTGGGCAAATATACTCAGGTCGCGGCTCATGGCGTATAGTTACAGGCCAAAAAATCCTAACAGGAGAGAACCATGATTGGTGTAATCGCGACATTGAAAATACAGGATGGCAAGCAGGCAGGTTTTGAAGCACTGATGAAAGAGCTCGCTGCAGCAGTACGGGCCAACGAACCAGCTTGTACGTTTTATCAGCTCCACAAAACCGACGACCCAACTACCTACGTCATGCTCGAGCAGTACGGTAGCGGTGCCGACCTGGAAGCGCATCGAGGTACAGCACACTTTAAACAACTGGGTGGCCGTCTGGGTGAATTCCTCGCCGGTGCGCCGGACATCAAAATTATGCCCGCAGTGTCATAGTTCGCAGTGTCATAGTTACTGCATACCGCCAGGAGCGTTGGGGCCGGTAACACACGGTGCATACCTGGCCCCTTTGTCTACTGGCCGCGCAGCGTCCATCGGTAAACACCGGTCTGGTGCTGCCTATTAGACGTATTAAATAGACGTAACAAGTAGACGTAAAAAATATCAGGATTCAAAAATATGGCAGGATTATTAACGCCGGAGATTACGGCAAGAATTGGTCAGGCAAACCCCACCATACACGTGGAAGTCACGCGCCGGGACATTCAAAAATACGCGGTATCAACCGGACAACGCGCAAAAAAATACCTCGACGGTGACGAAGCCCCGCCACTGTTCCACTTTGGCTACTCCATGGCGATTCTACCGCCAGAAAAACTGCGTAAAGACGGCATCGCGGAGGATAAACTCATCCCGCCGCTGCCCTTAAAGCGCGTTATGGCCGGCAGTTCAGATACTGTCTATCACCGCGCCATTCGTCCCGGTGACAACATCAAGATTACCCGCAAGTTAAAGGATATCTACGAAAAAGCCGGTAAAACTGGCCCGCTGATTTTTGTTGTTACCGAAGTTGTGGTGGAAACCGAAGACGGTGAACCCATCCTTAACGAAACCACATCACTGATAGCGAGGTAAATTTTATGTTGCGCTACGAAGATATTACCGTCGGCAGTGAGCTGCCCAGCCGTGATCACACAGCGACAATCGTACAACTGTTTATGTACAACGCTGCAATCTGGAACCCCCACCGAATTCACTTTGACCACGCCTACGCCACTGAGGAAGAAGGCTATGACGCCATTGTCCTGGATGGGCCACTACAGGGCGACTGGATTGGCCAGGTGGTTACCGACTGGATTGGCGAAGACGCGACGATGGTGTCATTTGGTTACGCCAACCGCCGTGCCGCCTATCTCGGCGAAACCATGAGCGCTGGAGGCAAGGTTGAAGAAAAAAATGATGAAACCAAAGAGGTAAAGGTTAGCCTTTATCTGAAGAACGCCCAGGGCGAAGTAACCATTCCCGGTCATGCGGTGGTGAGGTTTGCTTGATGACACGTTTGCCAGGGGCAGGCGGCTAGCACGGCGATGAGGGGTATACCCCCCTGCATGGTTGATTGAATAGGCAAAATAAAAGCCATAAAAATGCCGAAAATACGCAGGCCGGACAGACGGGTTAACGCCGCTCAATGACGCGTAATACCTTATGCCACTGCTCTGCGGTATTGGCATTGTTAAATTGAGCTAAATTGCCGGGCGCGACCAACTCGGTCGCCTGAATATCTTGCAATAATCGGGCGACCGAGAGATCGGGGGTCTTTGCGTCCATCCGTTCAAGCAGTTGCCTGGTAACGTGCTTATGGAACTGGATCAGCAGCGGAAAATAATAGCCCTGGTAATAACAGGCTGCCTGCTGGTTCGTGTCGACTTCACTTAACAACGTTAACTGTTGCGGTTCCAGCAATGGCATATCGACCGGGACAATAAGTGCTTTTTGCCCAGGGAAATGCATGCTTAGTGTATACAGCGCGCCAATCGGTCCTAGTCCGGGCTTTATGTCTGGCAGGTATTGATAGGCGGCGCTTGTTGGTTTTTCATTGCGGCAGATGACGATTTTTTCAAACAGCTCAATGGCTTCGAGTTTATGCAGCATAAAGTCGAGGAGCGTCGTACTGCCCCCGGCGTCGGCATCACTAAGCGGCAACAGGGCTTTGTCCCGGCCCATGCGGCGGGATTGTCCGCCTGCCAGTATCACGCCCAGTATCTGCTTTGCAGGCGCTGATGCAGTCACCATCTACCAGCGTTTCGCCGCTTCACAGTCACTGCTTTTGGCCGCGACCCAGCGTTCGCCGTCGGGGGTAAACTCCTTTTTCCAGAATGGCGCGTCCATTTTCAGGAAGTCCATTAAAAACTGGCAGGCTTCAAAAGCTTCGCGGCGGTGGGTGCTGGTGACGCCGACAAAGACGATGGGTTCGCCGGGGTAGAGCATTCCTACTCGATGGCTGATAGAAACCTGGCCGAGTACCCAGCGCGTGCGCGCTTTAGCAATAATATCTTCAAGGGCGCGCTCGGTCATGCCCGGATAGTGTTCGAGAAACATGGCGTTCACAGGCTTTGCGGCCAGGTCGCGAACCATGCCGGTGAAGGTCACCAGCGCGCCGTGGTGTACATCAGTCGCGAGCATGGCCTGGTACATGGCGGAAGGTTCAAATGCCCGATCGAGGATTTGAATGTGGTTATTGGCGGGTGCTGTCGCGCTTGTTTCTCCTGAGGGGCTATCGGGCATCACTAACCTCCCGTCACTGGCGGGAAAAAGGCGACTTCGTCACCGCTGACCAGCATGGTTTCGTTATCACGCATCACCTGATTAACCGCTACCAGCACTTCCTGCTCGGCGAACATGAGGTGCCATAGGTCTCCTCGCCCGGCGAGCTGGCTTTTTAGTTCGGCGACGCTCAGTGGCGTCGACAAGGGAAATTCGAGTCGATGGCACTTGAGTACCTCGCGCAATTGCGCGAATAGCAGGATCTTAATCATCGCGGCGCTTCTGATGGTAAATGGTCTGACAGCAAGTGTTCTGGCGATAAACGCTTTGAGGCAAACGTTGGGCCAGGTGTTGATGTATTAACTGGGGTATGTGGGGCATGGATTGGGGCCATCGATTCTAGGGGGCGGGTTGAGAAGCGCTGCTCTGGCTAAACTAGTCCAGAGCAATGCGCGCCGGGCATCATGTTCTCTGCCACGCTCCGGCTTTACCTCCGGTCTTGTTGAGGACACAGATTCCTTCGATGGTCATGCCGGGGTCGACAGCCTTGCACATGTCAAACAGGGTCAGGGCGGCCACCGATATGGCGGTGAGTGCCTCCATTTCGACACCGGTTTTTCCATCGAGTTTACACATCGCTTCTATTCGTACTCGGTTTTGCTGTGGCTGTAGTTCAAAATCGACCTGCACTTTGCTCAGCATCAGGGGATGGCACAGGGGAATCAGCTCAGC